>DASWYX010000560.1:0-3942 GCA_036404755.1 Pseudoduganella sp. | reverse complement strand
GCCGACCACGGTGCCCGGGAAGCGCAGCAGGAACTGCTCCAGCCACTCGACCGATTCAGCGTCCAGGTGGTTGGTCGGCTCGTCCAGCAGCAGCATGTCCGGCTTGCTGAGCAGCAGCTTGCACAGCGCCACGCGGCGCTTTTCGCCGCCGGACAGCACGCCGATCTTCTGGTCCCACGGCGGCAGGCGCAGCGCGTCGGCGGCCATTTCCATCTGCAGGTTCAGGTTGCCGCCATCGGCTGCGGCGATGATCGATTCCAGGCGCTCCTGTTCCTTGGCCAGCGCGTCGAAGTCGGCGTCTTCATCCGCGTAGGCGGCGTACACGGCTTCCAGTTTCGCCTGCGCTTCGAAGGCTTCGCCCAGGCCCGACTCCACTTCCTGGCGCACGGTCTTTTCGGGATCCAGCTGCGGTTCCTGCGGCAGGTAACCGATGTTCAGACCCGGCATCGGGCGCGCTTCGCCCTGGATATCGGTGTCGATGCCGGCCATGATCTTCAGCAGGGTCGATTTGCCGGAGCCGTTCAGGCCCAGCACGCCGATCTTCGCGCCCGGGAAGAACGACAGCGAAATATCTTTCAGGATCTGGCGCTTCGGTGGGACGATTTTGCCCACGCGATTCATGGTGTAGACGTACTTGGCCATGTAATAAATGAGTAATGCGATTGAGAGGACGACAGGATACTGTAGAAAGGGGCTGCGCTACCAATTAAACCCTGCTCAAACCGGGGTCAGACTCCAATTTTTTTGAATCGAAAGTCCGACCCCGGTTTGATGTTGCTTAAGCTTGCTTGGTGGTGGCTGTTGACGGTCGGCGCAGCAGGCCTTCGGCCGCGAACAGCGCCAGCGCCGCCCAGATCAGTGCGAAGCCCACCAGGCGGTCGGCCGTGAAGGCTTCGTGGAACATCCACACGCCGAGCAAAAATTGCAGCGTCGGCGACAGGTATTGCAGCAGGCCCAGCACCGACAGGGGAATCTGGCGCGCGCCCGAGGCGAACAGCAGCAGCGGGATCGCAGTAATCGGCCCGGCCGCCGCCAGCAGCAGGCGGGTGGCGTTCGAATCCGTGTTGATGAAGGCGTTCTGGCCGTGCATGGTCAGCCATGTCACATAAGCGGCCGCCACCGGGAACAGCACCATGGTCTCGAAGGACAGCCCCTCCAGTGCGCCCAGCGCCGCGGTCTTGCGCAGCAGGCCGTAGCCGCCGAACGAGAGGGCCAGCGCCAGCGCGATCCAGGGCACGGTGCCGGCCTGCCAGGTCAGCCAGGCCACGCCCAGCGCCGCCACCGCGATCGCCATCCACTGCGCGGGCCGCAAGCGCTCCTTCAGCAGCAGGTAGCCGAGCGAGATATTGACCAGTGGATTGATGAAGTAGCCCAGGCTGGCCTCGATCACGTGGCCGTTGTTGACCGCCCAGATATAGATCAGCCAGTTGACGCTCAGCAGCACGGCCGAGGCGACGAAGCTGCCGAACACGCGCGGCTGGCGCACCAGGTTGAGCCAGGACCATTGCTTGCGCACGGCCAGCACGATCAGCAGGAACAGCAGCGACCACAGCATGCGGTGCGCCAGGATCTGCAGCGGCGGCACTTCGCCGATGGCGTGAAAATACAGGGGAAACAGGCCCCAGCACAGGAAGGCCGAGGCGGCGGAAATGATGCCGGTACGCATGAGATCGGGGAATAAGGTCGCGGGTCGACATTATCCCCGAACTGGCGCACGCCTGCAGATGACTTGCCATTTTCCTATTCGCTGAGACAATAGCGCCTTTGGAACAGGGAATTCACTTGTCTTTACGGCTTCCTTATTCTATTGTGCAACGCACTATCACGAGCAAGCGGTGACATTTTGACCGAACAACATAAGAAAAGCAGCCTTGCGGCGCTGACCCTCTCCGCAGTTGGCATCGTCTACGGCGATATCGGCACCAGTCCGCTGTACACGCTGAAGACCATCTTCGATCCCACCCACGGTCTCGCGCTGACCACACCCAACCTGCTGGGCATCGTGTCCCTGATCTTCTGGGGACTGACGATGATCGTCTCCCTCAAGTACGTGACCCTGGTCCTGCGCGCCGACAACCGCGGCGAGGGCGGCATCATGGCGCTGATGGCGCTGGCCCTGAATTCCGTCACGCGGCACTCGCGCTGGCATTACGTGCTGATGCTGCTCGGCGTGTTCGGCGCCACCATGTTCTACGGCGACAGCGTGATCACGCCGGCGATTTCCGTGCTGGGCGCGATCGAGGGCCTGGAAGTGGCCACGCCGGGCCTCGAAAAATGGGTGGTGCCGCTGACCATCGTCGTGCTGGTGGTCCTGTACAGCGTGCAGCGCCATGGCACCGCCGGCATCGGCCGCTTCTTCGGTCCCGTCATGGTGGTGTGGTTCGCGGCGCTGGCCGTGATGGGGGTGATCAACATCGTCGCGGCGCCCGTCATCCTGCAGGCGCTGAACCCGCTGCACGCCTTCGAATTCATGCTGAGGGAACGCATGATCGCCTTCGTCGCGCTGGGTGCGGTGGTGCTGGCCTTCACCGGCGCCGAGGCGCTGTACGCCGACATGGGCCACTTCGGCAAGAAGCCGATCCGCTTCGCCTGGTTCATGGTCGTGTTCCCGGCGCTGGCCCTGAATTACCTGGGGCAGGGCGGCCTCCTGATCACGCATCCGGAAGCGCTCGAGAACCCCTTCTTCCGCCAGCTCGGCAGCTGGAGCGTGCTGCCGCTGGTGCTGTTGTCGACGATGGCCACCGTGATCGCCTCGCAGGCGACGATTTCCGGCACCTTCTCGATGACCAAGCAGGCGATCGCCCTCGGCCTGCTGCCGCGCATGCGCGTGATGCACACCTCGGAAAGCGAGATCGGCCAGATCTACATCCCGGCCGTCAACTGGCTGCAGCTGGCGGTGGTGCTGCTCGCCGTGGTCGGCTTCGGCTCCTCCGACAAGCTGGCCGGCGCCTACGGCATCGCGGTGACGGCCACCATGTCCGCCACCACCTTCCTGACCTTCTTCGTGATCCGCTACCGCTGGCACCTGCCGCTGTGGCTCTGTTTCGGCGCGACCGGCTTCTTCATGATCATGGACGTGATGCTGTTCTCGTCCAGCACCCTCAAGCTGCTGCACGGCGGCTGGTTCCCGCTGCTGCTGGGCGCGGTCCTGCTGACCACCATGCTGACCTGGAAGCGCGGGCGCGAGCTGGTGTTCGAGAACCTGGAAAAGCACGCGATCCCGCTCGAGGACTTCCTGCAGTCGCTGTTCGTCGGCCCGCCCACCCGCGTGTTCGGCACCGCGATCTTCCTGCGCGGCGAAACCGACGGCGTGCCGCACGCCCTGCTGCACAACCTGCTGCACAACAAGGTGCTGCACGAGCGCGTCGTGTTCCTGACGGTGCACATCCGCGAGGAGCCCTACGTGCCCGAATCGGAACAGGTCGAGGTGGTGGCGCTGGGCCACAACTGCTTCCAGCTGAACGTCAGCTACGGCTTCAAGGACGAAGCGAACATCCCCGACATCCTGCGCCTGTGCGCCCTGAAGAACCTGGAATTCGAGATGATGGAGACCTCCTTCTTCATCGCGCGCCAGACCGTGATCTCGGTGCCGGGATCGGGCATGATGCCGTGGCGCGAGCACCTGTTCGTGCTCATGCAGCGCAACGCCCGCACCGCCGCCGACTACTACCAGATCCCGGCCAACCGCGTGATCGAGCTGGGGACGCAGGTGGAGATCTGAGGCGCGGGCGCGGTGACAAAGCCGTACAAATTCGGCATAGACAGCTGCAGGACTCCTTGGTATGGTCGAAGTTTCCCTAGTTAAACTTCGATTCGTACGAGGAACACCATGAAATTGTCCTTCCCGCTGGCCGCCGCCTTCGCCGCCGTACTGAGCCTGACCGCCTGCGGCGGCGGCGGTGGCGATGCCGGCAGCGGCACCGGCAATTCCACCAGCCCGGC
>DASWYX010000559.1:0-5674 GCA_036404755.1 Pseudoduganella sp. | reverse complement strand
GGCAACTGCCGCACCGCCGGGCACCGCCACTGCCAACGCCAGCGCGCCGGTTGCGCCGGGCAACGCCGCCAATACGGGCCAATCTGGCACGGCGACGCGCCGCTGACCACGATCGTGCCGGCGCGTCGGCCAAGCCGCGTTGTGCGCGCCGCACACATTCGCCGATACTATGTAACAGCCGGGCATACCTGCAGGAAACTCTGTAATAATCTTTTGCATGAATCCCGGTAAGCGCGCCTTCCTGCTGAACGCATCCCTGTTGCTGGCTCCCCTGCTTGGCCTTCACGCGGCCCGTGCGCAGACCGCCGCGCCGACGGTCAGCCTGATCATGGGCGAAGCGCTGGACGAAGCCGGCCGCAGCAAGCCACTGCGCCCGCTGCAGCGCAAACTGTTCGACTACCTGGAAAATGAGCTGAACGTCAATTTTGACGTGAAGCGCTATCCCTGGCCGCGCGCCGAGCGCAAGGCCGTGGACGGCGACGGCCTGATTTTCGGGCTGCCGAAAACGCCCGAGCGCGAGCGCAGCCTGCACTTCTCCGATCCCACCCACACCAACACGCTCTGGCTGGTAACCCGCAGCGACGCCGCCTTCAGGTTCGAGTCCATCCAGGACCTGCACGGCAAGAAAATCGGCGCCGTGCGCGGCTACGGCTACGGGGACGAATTCGAACGCGCCCGCGCCGCCGGCATTATCCGCTTCGAGGACGACCTGCCCTCGCGCGTCACCCGGTTGCAGCGCCTTCTGCTCAAGCGCGTGGACGTGGTGCTGTTCTATCAGCCCAGCTGGCAGACCGCCGCCGAATTCGAAGCCGAACTGCGCGCCCAGGCCGCGCCGCTGGCCGCCGACCTGCGCCTGCCGCCGGGCGTCACCATCAGCGTGCTGCCCAAGCCCGTGCAGACCGACACGCCGCAATACTTCGCCGTCGCGCGCGGCGCACGCGACGAAATCCTGATCGACCGCATCAACCAGGCCCTGCTCAAGCAGCAGAAACAAGCCTCGCTGCGCAACCGCCGCAGCTAGCCATGCTTTTCAGCGTGGGCGGCCGCCAGGCCTGCCGCGCACCGTGAAACTAACGATGATGGCCGACTTGTAACGCCGCTTGCCCCGTGTTCAAGATTGTGGATAATCACGCAATTAACAAAATACGGGAGACTCCTGATGAAGCTGAAACACTCCGCCGGCATGCTGGCCCTGATGGCGCTTGCCGCGTCGGCCTACGCCCAGGACTTGGTGGTCAAGATTGGCCACAGCGGTCCCCTGTCCGGCGCACAGGCGTTTTCCGGCAAGGACAATGAAAACGGGGCACGCCTCGCAATCGAGGAACTGAACGCCAAGCCAATCACTGTCGGCGGCAAGAAGGTCAAGTTCGAACTAATTTCGGAGGACGACCAGGGCGACCCGAAAGCCGGCGTGTCCGTGGCTCAGAAACTGGCCGACAGCGGCGTGAAATACGTGGTCGGCCCCTATAACTCCGGCGTGGCGATTCCTGCTTCGCGCGTCTACAACGACGCCGGCATGCTGATCGCGCCGGTGGCCACGAATCCGAAGCTCACTCAGCAAGGCTACAAAGGCATCTTCCGCATCAACGCCAGCGACACGCAACTGGGTTCGAAGATGGCCGAATACGCGGCCGGTGAACTGAAGCTGAAAACCGTGGCCGTGATCGACGACCGCACAGCGTTCGGCCAAGGCCTGGCCGAGGAATTCAAGAAGAAGGCGCGCGCTGCGGGCATGACCGTTGCCGGTCACGAATACACCACCGACAAGGCGGTGGACTTCACCTCCATCCTGACCAAGCTGAAGTCGAAGAACGTGCAAGCCATCTTCTTCGGCGGCTACGCGCCGCAGGGCGCGCCGATGACGCGCCAGATGAAGCAGCTGGGAATCAACGCGAAACTGCTGGGCGGGGACACCATCTGCACCGCGGAGATGGGCAAGCTGGGCGGCGATGCCGTCGGTGACAACGTGCTGTGCGCGCAGGGCGGCGCCTTGCTGGACAAGGCCGCCAGCGGTCCGGCCTTCAAGGCCAAGTTCAAGAAGCGCTTCAATACGGACCCGGACGTGTATGCGTCGGCCTATTACGATGCGGTGCAAATGTACGCGGCGGCCATGGCCAAGACCAACTCCGTTGATCCGGCCAAGGTGGCGGCCGAAATTTCTTCGGGCAGCTACAAGGGCGTTTCCGGGACCTATGCGTTTGACGCCAAGGGCGATATGAAGTCCTCGCCCGTGACCGTGTTCGCCTTCAAGAACGGCCAGCCGGCGCCGATCGCGAGTTATTGAGTTTCACCGGCGCGGCATCCGCACACACGGCGGATCATGGGGGCGCGGGGCCCCCCGCCACGACCGGCCACGAACATCAACCCTCGCCGAGGATGACGCGATTGCGCTTCTCAATCACTTCCAGCGTCTTCTCGGTAGCTCCCGGCCCCGGCACCGCGCGCACCTCATGCAAACCTAGCACGCGCTCGCCCACCCGCAGCCCCACCGGCTCAATCGGCAACCCGGTGCTGTGCTCCACCAGTTTGATCGGCGCCTCATGCCCGAGCCACTGGTCGCCCCACTGCATCAGCGCCACCAGCACCGGATACAAAGCTTTCCCTTTCGGCGTCAGCACATAGGCACAGCGCTTTTCGCTGCCCTCGGCCACCACCCGCTCCAGCACTCCATGCTCAATCAGGCTGTTCAGCCTTGAAGTCAGCACATTGCGTGCGATGCCCAGGCGGCTCTGGAAATCGTCGAAACGCGTCGTGCCGAGCATGGCTTCGCGCACGATCAGCAGGCTCCACCACTCGCCGACCTGGTCGAGCGAGCGGGCTATGGAGCAATTCATCCCATCGAAAGTTTTACGGTACATGGACTTCATCTTAGCACATAAGTTGCGTCAAACAACTTTTGTGCTATATTCAGTTTCATCACGAAACTTTTCTGGATTCATTCCATGGACAAAAGACTACTTTTCCTTGCCTCCGGCATGTTCGCGCTGGGCACCGACAGCTTTGTCGTCGCCGGCATCCTGGCGCCGGTCGCCGCCTCCCTTCACGTTTCGGTTTCGCTGGCCGGACAGATGGTGACCATCTACGCCCTGAGTTATGCCCTGCTGTCGCCAGTAATCGCCGCGGCGGCCGCCAACTGGCCACGCAAGCAGCTGCTGCTGGCCGGACTGGCCATCTTCGTCGTCGGGAATGTGATCACGGCGGTCGCGCCGAATATTGAGCTGGTGCTGGCAAGCCGCTTCGTGGCGGGACTAGGCGCGGCCATGTACAGCCCCACCGCCACCGCAGCCGGCGCCGCGCTGGTGCCGGCGGAACAGCGCGGACGCGCACTGGCCATCGTGGTGGCCGGCCTCTCCAGCGCCACGGCCCTTGGCGCGCCGCTCGGCACCTATATCGGCGGCCTGTTCGACTGGCGCGCGACGATGTGGTTCGTGTCGGCCATCGGCGCCCTGGCCTTCATTGGCCTGGCCGCGCTGCTGCCCGCCATTGCGACGCCGCCGGCCGTGAGCCTGAAGCGCCGCCTGGAGCCTCTGGGCGATGCGCGCGTGCTCCTGACGCTGCTCACCACCGGGCTGGTTTATTCCGGTGTGTTCCTGGTTTATACGTACATTAGCCTGGTCTTCGACCGCGCCACCGGCGGCAATGGACGCGTGCTGTCCGCACTGCTGCTGACGTTTGGTGTGGCTTCGCTGTCCGGCAACCTGCTCGGCGGCCGATTGACCGACCGCTTCGGCAGCCGTCCCATCATCAATATCGCGATCATCGTCCTCGTGGTGGACTTCGTGCTGCTGCCATGGACCTCTGCCTCGCTGCCGACTGCGGCCGTGGCGCTGGTCGTGTGGGGCGTTGCCGGCTGGGGCATGATCGTGCCTCAGCAGCACCGCCTGATCGGCACCGCGCCGTCCGCCGCACCACTGCTGCTTGGGTTGAATACGATGGCGCTGTACATCGGCGTATCGATGTCCGGCCTGATCGGTGGCGCCGTGATCAAGCTGGTCAACGCGCACTCGCTTGGCTTCGTCAGCGCGGTCTTCATCGGCACTGGCCTGGTCGTCGCCGAAGCCGCCCAGCGCCGCATCGCCGGCTCCGCGCCACCCGCGGGCGCCGTTACCGGCTGATCCGCTTCTCGTCCGCCTCCCCCTGCACTTGCCCGCGGACGCTCAGTCTCACCGCGTCCACGGGCAACCGTCCAATTGGGTCGCCCCAGCCCGCCACTCTCCCCACCTCCCCGGCCGCGCCCGCTTTGCGCTGCTTGCCAGTACTGCGCTATATCAAAAACGCTCACCGCAATTCGTGCGATGCTGGAATCTTGGCCGATGCATAATTGAGACCAATCGGAGGACATTATGGATTTCTCCGCATTAAGCGTACACAACTACGCGAAGCGCCTGTCCCAAGCAGGTACCTCCCAAGAACAAGTGGATGCACACGTAGACTTTGCAGGAGAAGTGGTCAAGATAATCTCGCAGCAGGACACGCTAATGGAAACGAAGTGGTCAGCAAACTCGCTCGAGCATGCGCGACTTGAAGCAAAAATCAGCGAAGCCAAGCAGGACATCATGCGCTGGGTGCTGGTCGTAGTTGGCGCTGGCAAGGCAATTCTCGCCACGTTGATCACCACCACGACCATCCTCCTCAAACTGACGGCCTAGCAAGGCCCGCGCATGACCCTGCAGCGCGGGCTGTCAGGAGCTCGCCTGCTGGATCAAGTCCCGGTGCTGCGCGCGGCTCAGGCGGGGGGCGACGATGGGCACGGTGAGCATGGTACTGCCCACCGCCATCAGCAGCAGCGCGGTGAACGTGCCGTTGGTGATGATCTGCTTATCCAGCAGGATATTGGCGAAGATGATTTCGATCAGGCCCTTGGTCTGCAGCAGCCAGCCGATGACGGAAGCCTCGCCGTCCTTCCACTTCAGCACGCGTCCCGCCAGGTGCACGCCCGCCAGCTTGCCGCCGACGGAAGCGGCCATCAGCAGCGCGGCGACGAAGAACACGGAGTAGCCGCCCAAATCCCACTGCGTGCGCAGGCCGGTGCTGAGGAAGAACACGGGCATCACGACCAGCAGCACGTGGCTGTACAACATGTCCATCTTCTTCTGGTCGAACCAGTGCGCGTCCATCACCACGCCGGCGAGGAAGGCGCCGACCATGAAGTGCAGGCCCGCCCAGTCGGAACCGAAGCTGCACAGCACCAGCCAGATCAGCGCAACGTACCAGCGGTCGCCCGGCGACAGCCACGCCATCAGGCGGCGGTAAGGCACGGTCAGCACCGCGAACGCAATCAGGAAACCGACCTGCCGGCCAACGCGTTCCCAGTCCAGCAGGATCAGCGCCAGCACGCCCCAGATCATTACGTCATCCAGGCTCGCATAGCGCAGGATGCGCTGGCCCATGGGCTGACGCAGGATGTCCAGCTTTTCCATCAGCAGCACGAGAATCGGCAGCGCGGTCACGGCGCAGCCCATGCCGATGCCCAGCATGAACTGCCAGGTGTGCGCCTTCTCGCCCAGCCAGCCCGGATAGAACAGCAGCACCAGAGCCGCCGCGCACCCAAGCAGCAGCGGCACGCCCAGCGCCAGGCTGGCCGTCGTCAGGCTCTCGCGACGGTATTGCCACGCCTTTTTCAGGTCCAGTTCAATCCCCGCGATCAGCACGAACATCATCACGCCCCACCAGG
>DASWYX010000558.1:0-3817 GCA_036404755.1 Pseudoduganella sp. | reverse complement strand
TGCAGCACCTTCTCCAGGTGCGGAATCAGCCCCTCATCCAGGCTGGTCGCATTGCGCCCCGTGCGCTGGTTGATGAAGACCGCGTTATCGGCCTGCTCGGCCAGCATCTGGATCGGCCCGTCGTTGCGCTGCTGGTTGGAGATCCAGTGCACTTCATAGCCGGCCTGGCGCGCCTGCGTAAGTACCGTGGGCTTCGCTGGATTGAAGCCGGGGTTCTTCAGCGTCGCCGGCGTGAGCATCTTGACCACGGACTGGATCGTCGCCGCATCCGAGGACACCACATCGCCGAACACCAGCAAATCCTTGCGCTGCGCGTCCAGGTGCGGCGTGGTCTTGCGCTGGTAGCCGTACAGCGACAGGTTGGCGCGGTTCACGCTTTCCCCCACCACGAGCACCACCGTGTGCCTGTCGGGACCCGAGTAACTGAGATCTTCGATATCCTGCCGGCTCGCCATCTGCGCCCGCATCGCGTCCAGCTGCGCGACCGAGTCGTGGTACGTCTTGTAATAGCGCGGCCAGTAGAAGAAGGGATTCTCGGCGCGCATCGTCGGGTTGAAGTGCAGCGCGACGAACAGCAGCGCGATGCTGCCGCTGGTGGCCCGCGCCCACGCATCCGCCGGCGCGCCTTCAGGCAGGCGCTTCTCCAGCCACACCAGCAGCGCGATCGACGTAGCGCCAAACACGGACACCAGCGCCAGCGAGGGCCAGTAGTGCAGGAAGAATTCGGCGACTTCGTCCGGGTTGGTGGCGCCCAGCGCATCGGCCACCACCGAATCCTTGAAGGTCAGGCCGTACTGGAAATAGAGGAAGCCCTCGATGCAGGAATGGATGACGATGGCCGCATTGGCGACCACCGCGAAACGCGAGGCCAGCTTGCGCGTGCCCGTCGTCGCCAGCAGCGCAACGAGGCCGGTGTTCGCCAGCACAATAAAGAAGAGCGACTTCGCCAGCGCCTTCAGGTCGGCCATGCCGCACAGCGCGAACAGGCACAGCGCGGCCGCCACCAGGGTAGCGCGCGCCAGCGACTGCGCCATCGGCGTAGTGAGCTTGTCCAGCCAGGACGTGATGGTCCGACGAAGATGCAACATGAGTCAAATTGCGTAAAGGGCAAAAGTCAGCCTCGTGGGTGACTTTCGGTCCGCAATTCTAACCCGTTATCTGATGCCGCGCATAAAGTATCAATGCTGCATCGCAGCCGGAATCAGAACTCTTCCCATTCATTCTCGGATCGCGGCGCGTTGGCCACCTTTTTAACTTGCGGTGGCCGCACCGCGACGGCGGTGGATGGCTTGGCGGCCGGGCGCGCGGGCGTCCGCGCCGGCGCCGCCGCTGGCGCAACGTTGCCGATCCTGAACGCGCTGACGGCCTGGGACAAGCCCGCCGCCTGCTCGCGCATCGCTTCCGATGCGGCAGCCGTTTCCTCGACCAGCGCGGCGTTCTGCTGCGTCACCTGGTCCATCTGGGTGATGGCCTGGTGTACCTGGGCGATGCCGGCATTCTGCTCGGTGGTGGCAGCGCTGATTTCGGCCACGATATCCGTGACCTGCTTGATGCTGGCCACCACGTCGTTCATCGTGGAGCCGGCCTGCTGCACCAGCTTCGTACCCGATTCGACCTTCTCCACCGAGTCGCCGATCAGCACCTTGATTTCCTTGGCCGCGGCAGCCGAGCGCTGCGCCAGGTTGCGCACCTCGGTCGCCACCACGGCAAAGCCGCGACCCTGCTCGCCGGCGCGCGCCGCCTCCACGGCGGCATTCAGCGCCAGGATCTTGGTCTGGAAGGCGATGCCGTCGATGACGGAAATGATGTCCACGATCTTGCGCGAGGATTCGTTGATCGAGTCCATCGTCACGATCACCTGCTCAACCACGGAGCCGCCCTGCACTGCCACTTCGGAAGCCGACTGCGCCAGCTGGTTGGCCTGGCGGGCGTTGTCCGAGTTCTGGCTCACGGTGGACGTCAGCTCTTCCATCGAAGATGCGGTTTCCTCCAGCGAGGCGGCCTGCTGCGAAGTGCGCGAGGACAGGTCGCCGGTGCCGGCCGCGATCTGGTGCGAGGCCGAGCTTACCGCATCGGCCGACGCGCGCGCCGTGCCCACCACGCCGGCGATCTGCGCCAGCAGCTTGTTGAAGGCGACGGCCGTGTGGCCGATTTCGTCCATGCGCTGCACCGGCACCTGGTGGGTCAGGTCGAGCGATTCGCTCACGTCTTCCAGCGTGCCGCGGATGGTGGTCAGGCTGCCGCTGATGATGCGGAACAGCTGATAGCCCAGGGCCGCCGTCACCAGCACGGCCAGCACGATCACGACGATCAGCGTGGCCTGGGCGGACTTGTAGGCCGCATCGCTTTCGGTGCGCACCTGCTCGATCAGCTTGTTGTTGTAGGCGATGTGATCGTCCAGGCCCTTCTTCACGCCTGCGGCGCCGAGCGCCAGCGGTGTGCCCGGCTGCAGCGTGGCGCGCACGGCGTCCATGTCGCCGGCGTGCGAACCGGCCAGGAAGGGAATCAGGGCCTGGCGGTAGGCCGCCATATTGGCCTTGTCCTGCTCCAGCATCTTGCGGTCGGTCTCGTCGTAGACGTGCTCTTTTTCGTAGGTCGCGATGACCTGGTCGAACTTGGCGTGGGCATCGTTGTAGGCCTTGTCCAGCGCCGTCTTGTCCGGCAGGTTGGAGAACACGGACAGGCGGTAGCCGGCCAGGCGGCTGTCGGCCAGCGCGCCCTTCGCTTCATTCAGGCCCGCGATGCTGGGAATGAGCCGCGACTGCACGAGGGTCAGACGCTGCTGTGCAGCAGAAATCTGCCAGATGCCGTTGGCGCCGACAAAAATCAGGGCGAGCAAGGCCACCGCCAGGGTCAGGGTTAATCGCTTCGTGATAGTCATGGTCTTCGTCTTTTTAGAGCGCGGAATATTCAAGTATTGTTGATGATTTTTACAAGCGCAAGTTGCTTGCCGCAACGCAGCAATAGTTTCTCACGGTTTGCAAAAAAAGTAACGTATCTTGCCGCGAAGGTGACAGGAATCAGACAGTGCCGGCCGCGGCGGTCGAGGCGCGGATGACCAGTTCCGGCTTCATGCGGATTTCCATGTCCGTGCCGACGGAGTGGTTCAGGCGCTGCAGGATCAGCTGCGCGGCCTGCACGCCCATGGCGTGGTGGGAAATGCGGATGGTGGTCAGCGGCGGGTTGACCATGTCGACGAAGGGCATGTCGTTGTGGCCAACGACCGACACGTCTTCCGGGCAGCGCCTGCCGGCGGCGCGCAGGCTGTCGTAGCAGCCCAGCGCCAGCAAGTCGTTGCCGGCCAGGATAGCCGTGGCTTTCGGGTAGCGCGCCAGCGCCTCGTCGCAGGCGGCCTTGCCCGCATCGCGCGAATAAGCGCTGCAGTCGACCATCCACAGATCCTCGCGCTTCACGCCCTGCGCTTCCATCGCCCGCACGAAGCCTTCGCGGCGCAGGTGGCCGGTGGACAGGTTCTGCGGGCCGACCAGGTGGACGATGCGGCGGTGGCCCTGGTTGAACAGGTAATCGACCGCCATGCGCATGCCGGCCATCTCGTCGTTCACCACGCTCGACACGCGGCCGGCATCTTCGCCGCGGTTCACCGTCACCACCGAGATCCCCGCTTCCAGGCAGTGCGACACTACGGGATCGTCGCGCGTGGCAGTGGCCAGGATCAGCGCATCGCACTGGCGCGCCAGCAGCTGGTCCACCACGAAGCGCTGCTGCGCCGGATCTTCGCCGGCATTCGTCACCAGGGCCACGTAGCCGTGCTTGCGCAGTTCGTCCTCGATGCCCAGCACGATGGGCGGGAAGACGG
>DASWYX010000557.1:0-2696 GCA_036404755.1 Pseudoduganella sp. | reverse complement strand
AGTTCCATCGGGTCGAAGATTCGAACATCCGCCCCAAGGTGGGACAGAATGCGCGCCGCTTCTTCAGTCAGGAAGCGGCTGAAGGAGCGTTCGCGCAGGGAACCATACAGCATCAGGATGCGGGGCGGATGCGCTAGGTCGCCGACGGGCGCGAGTTTCTCCACGCTGGGAATATCCAGCAAGCCGGCGTTGATATTGGGCAGGTCAGGCAGGGGCATACATTAGCGGGTTTCGAGTTGATTGGCAAAATCGCCCGGTGCGACCGTACCGCCAACCGTGGCGCTGGCGGGCGGCGCGGGGTACAGCCAGGTGAACAGCAAGGTTGCCGCGGCGGCGCCAGCCAGTTGGGCGAGGATGAACCCGGGCGCATCGACCGGACGGATGCCGGCAAAGGTGTTGCTCGCGGCACGGGCCAGCGTCACGGCCGGATTGGCGAACGACGTCGAGGCGGTGAACCAGTAGGCGGCCGTAATGTAGGCGGCAACGGCGAACGGCGTGATACCGGGACGGCTGCGCGAGCAGCCGATGATCACGCCGATCAGACCGAAGGTTGCCACGCATTCGCTCCACCATTGAGAGCCGCCGGTGCGCACATGCTCGGACGCGAAAAACAGCGGTTCGCCGAACATGGCGTGCGCCGCAGCCACGCCAGCGAACGCGCCGGCCACTTGCACCGCCACATAGGGCAGGACATCGGCCGCGGCGACATTCTTCTGCCATGCTTCGGACAGAGTCACCACCGGATTGAAATGGGCGCCGGAGATGGTGCCGAACATCAGGATCAGCGCCACCAGGCCGGCGCCGGTGGCGATCGTGTTGGCCAGCAGCGCAATGGCCACGTTGCCGCCAGCCAGGCGTTCGGCCATGATGCCCGAACCGACGACGACGGCCAGCAGCAATGCGGTGCCCAGTCCTTCGGCTACCAGGCGTCGTGCGAGAGTCATGCCTGCCCTCCGCCGATCTTCACCAGTTCGCGCTTCAGGGCCAGCTTGTCGAGTTTTTCGATCGGCAGGCTGCGGAAGAGATCCAGGCGCGTCTTGATCTCGCGGCAGATGGTTGCAAAGGCATGGCGGATCTCGTCGTCTGT
The DNA here is from genome assembly GCA_036404755.1 of Pseudoduganella sp. Lineage (GTDB taxonomy): Bacteria > Pseudomonadota > Gammaproteobacteria > Burkholderiales > Burkholderiaceae_D > Rugamonas. The sequence continues at coordinate 1,609 of DASWYX010000557.1, read as the reverse complement.
ACCAGTGACTGCGGCAGGATCGCGGAAACCCCAATGGGCGGTGACGGGCTGGCCCGGCCAGTGCGGGCAGACTTCGCCGGCGGCCTTGTCGCAGACCGTGATGACGAAATCCATAACCGGCGCTTCGGGGCCAGAGAACTCGTCCCAGGACTTGCTGCGCAGATCACCCGGCGCATAGCCGATGGCCTTGATTTGTTCGATGGCGAACGGATTGACGGCGCCGGCCGGATGGCTGCCCGCGCTGTACGCACGGAAACGGCCGCCTTCGGCGCTATTGAGCAACGCTTCAGCCATGATGCTGCGGGCCGAATTGCCAGTGCACAGGAACAGCACGTTAAAGATTTTCTGGGTCATCATCGCCTCCGAATGGATCACGCCTGCAGGGTGCCAATACGATCGAGTTCCGCCTTCAGGCGGGCCGGTTCATCTTTCAGTTGTTCCAGCGGCAGCGCGAAGAACGCCTCAATGCGCGCACGCAGGATGCGGTAAGCGTGCATGAAGGCAGCCTCGATTTCCTCCTCGGTGCCGGTGACGTGACCGGGATCTTCCACGCCCCAGTGGGCGCGCATAACTGGACCCAGGTAGGCAGGGCATTCTTCGCCTGCCGCGCTGCCGCAGACAGTGATGATGATGTCCGGGGTCACGGGCAAGTTGTCCCATGACTTGCTGTGATAGCCCTCGGTCGAGATGCCTTCGCGTGCTAGCAGGGCCAGCGAACGCGGGTGAATATAGCCTGCAGGCTTGCTCCCGGCGCTGATGGCGCGCCAGCCCTCCGGCGCCAAGTGATTGAAGGTGGCTTCGCCCAGAATAGAGCGGCAGGAGTTGCCCGTGCAGAGGATCAGTACGTTCATGTGTGTGCCTGTCTAAAAACGATTGAAAAGGAGGTGACCGCGCTTAGCATTGCCCTTGGCCCGGCCCACAGGCCGGAATCGAGATGGGCGCGCAACTGGCGCCGCCGCAGCAGTTGTCGGTCAAGAAGGTGAGCAAGCCGTTCATGGTCTCGAAGTTGGCGCTGTAAATGACGAACCGGCCATCCTGGCGAGCCGTGACCAGCCCTGCATGTGACAGCTCTTTCAGGTGGAACGACAGGGAAGATGGCGCAATATCCAAATGCTCCGCTATCTTGCTGGCGGCCAGCCCTTGTGGTCCGGTCTGCACCAACAGGCGGAAGGTGTTCAGGCGGGACTCCTGCGCCAGGGCCGCCAGCGCGGCCAGAATTTCCTTGGTTTCCATTGGCTCACTCATTTTGATGATTTCACGATGATCGAAATAATACCGCATTACCCATTAACGCTGCGATACTTCAAATAATATCGAATTATCTTGACAGTTTGATGACATTGGAATTATTCTTCGTTCGTCGATGAACGAATGAGGGTGAAATGAAGAGCTGTTGCGATGTGACGGGTGACGTCACGCTGCCGGTGGTCAATGCTGAGGAAGTGGCCCAGCTGTGCAAGGCGCTCGCGCATCCGGCCCGCGTTCAGTTGCTGTGCTACTTGGCCGCCTACGGCGCATGCTACTTCGGCAATCTGGCCGATGTACTGCCGCTGTCGCCATCAACTATTTCGCAGCACGTCACGATTCTCAAGGAGGCAGGACTCATTCT
>DASWYX010000556.1:0-6717 GCA_036404755.1 Pseudoduganella sp. | reverse complement strand
CCTGCGCCAGCCGGTCGCGCGCCGACAGCAGCTCGCGTTCCGCATCCAGCACCACGAGGAAGTCGGTGGAGCCGACGGCAAAGCGCTCGCGCGCGATCAGCGCCGCCTGTTCGGAGGAGACGACCGCGTCATACAGCAGGGCCGCCTGCTGCTGCGCGCGCGTGTAGTTGATGAAGGCGCCTTCCGTTTCTTCCAGCGCCGCCAGCACGGCGCGCTCATAGTTGGCGGCCGCCGCTTCGCCGCGCGCATCCGCCGCGGCGATATTGGCGCGGATGCGGCCGAAGTCCAGCAGGTTCCAGGTCAGCTGGGCGCCCAGGTTGTAGGCGTAGGACACGCCCTTGGTCAGATCGCCGATATGCGAGGCGTTCTGGCCCAGGGTGCCGCCCAGCGTGACGGTCGGGAACCAGGCGCTGCGCGCCACGCCGATATTGGCGGCGGCGGCGGCCAGCTGGGCCTCCGCCACCTGCACGTCCGGCCGGCGGCGCAGCAAGTCCTGAGGCGTGCCGATGCCGCCCAGGTCCACCGTCTTCAGGCCGGGCAGCGGCTGCACGGGACCCAGCTCGGCGTCGAGTGCCGTGGGCGGCAGGCCGCACAGCACAGCGAGGCGGTAGCGCGTGCGCGCGAGGGCCGACTCGAAAGCGGGCACGCTGGCCGCAGTGGACTGCACCAGCGCGCGCGCACGTTCGGTATCGAGGGCCGTGCCGCGTCCGGCGCCTTCGCGCGCTTCCACCAGTTGCAAGGCGGCGCGCTGGGTTTCCAGCGAAGCGACGGCGACGCGCAGCTGTTCCTGCAGGCCGCGCAGGTTGAAGTAGTTGCGCGCCACTTCGGCGGCGATGCTCAATTGGGCCGCGCGGTAGCCTGCTTCTCCCGCCAGCACGCCTGCCTGCGCCGCGCGGCGGGCGTCGCTCAGGCGGCCGAACACGTCGGCTTCCCACAGCACGTCCAGGCCCACGCTGTAGGCATTGTTCGTTTGCGGCACGCCGTCCCCATTCTTGGCGCGGATGCGCGCCGCGCCGCCATTCACATTCACGGAGGGGAACAGGTCGGCATCGGCCAGGCGGCCCAGGGCGCGCGCTTCGGCCAGGCTGGCGGCGGCCGTGCGCACGTCGGTGTTGGCCTTCAGCGCGCGCTGGATCAGGGAGGTCAGTTCATCATCCTGGAAGCGCTGCCAGAACTCCGCTACCGGTTCGCCGGTGCCGGCCTGCTCGGGGGCGTTGACGAAGCCCGGCTGCGCCGGCGGCTGGTAGCGCGCAAGCTGGGGCGCATGCGAGCAGGCGGCAAGGGACGCCAGCGCAAGCAGGGCGCCGGCGCGCAGCAGGGGGACGGGAGCGCGCATCATGATTTCCCCTTTGGCGGTTCGGCATCGTCGATGCCAGCGTGGAAGGGATGGGCGGCGGCATCGATGGCGCGCCGCACTTCGGCAGCGTGCACGCGGCCTTTCTCGGTGCTCTTGCGCACCAGGCTGTAGAACACGGGCGTGAGGAAGATGCCGAAGAACGTCACGCCGACCATGCCGGAGAACACGGCAATCCCCATCGCGCGGCGCATCTCGCTGCCGGCGCCGCTGCCCAGGATCAGCGGAATCACGCCGGCGCAGAAGGCGATCGACGTCATCAGGATCGGGCGCAACCGCAGGTGGCAGGCTTCCATCACCGCGTCCAGCATCGGCATGCCGCGCTCTTCCAGCTCCTTGGCGAATTCCACGATCAGGATCGCGTTCTTGCACGCCAGGCCGACCAGCACGACCAGGGCCACCTGGGTGAAGATATTCAGGTCGCCCGTCTGCCGGAACGGCGGTAAGTGCGACAGCCATACGCCGAACAGCGCGCACAGGATACACATCGGCACGATCAGGATGATCGCCAGCGGCAGGCTCCAGCTCTCATACTGCGCCGTGAGCACCAGCACGACCAGCACCACGGACAGGAACAGCACCGCCGCCAGCGTGGGGACCTTGTAGCCGACCACGGGCAGGGTGATGTCGCGCGTGAGGCGGTCCTGGTAAGTCAGGTCGGTCCACTCGAAGGCCATGCCGCGCGGCAGGGCCTTCAGCATTTTCTCGATCTCGGCCTCGGCCTGGCCGCTGGAGAAGCCGGGCTTGGGCGCGCCGTTGATGTCCGCCGACGGGAAACCGTTGTAGCGGGTGACGCGGGTCGGGCCGAAGGTGGGATTGATCTGCATGACGGAGCCCGGTTGCACCATCTGCCCGTCGCTGTTGCGCGTTTCCAGGCGGGGGATACTGTCCGCATTGGCGCGGTAGGGCGCGTCCGCCTGCACCACCACCTGGTATGTTTTACCGAAGCGCGTGAAGTCGTTCACGTACAGCGAGCCGAGGTTGATCTGCAGGGTATCGTAGATCGCCTGCAGCGGCAGGCCCATTTGCTTGGCCTTGGTGCGGTCGATGTCCGCGTACAGTTGCGGCACATTGACGTCGTAGGTCGAGTAGGGCGTGGCGATGGAGGACTTGGGATTGCCGTAGATCGGGCCGAGCAGGCCCCACACGCTGCCATACAGCGCCTGCTCGCCCTGGCTGCCGCGGTCCTGGATCTGCAGCTTGAAGCCGCCGGCCGCACCCAGGCCCTCGACGGCGGGCGGCGGCACCACGAAGATGCGCGCCCCCTGGATCTGCTGCATGGCGCCGTTCACCTTGCCCAGGATGGCGTCCTTCGACAGGGCGGATGACGTGCGCTCCTCGAACGCGGCCAGGCCGAAGAACACGATGCCCTCGTTCGGCGCCGCCGAGAAGCCGGCGATGGACAGGCCGGGGAAGCCGATCGAGGTCTCGATGCCGGGCACCTTGAGCGCGATGTCGCACATGTCGCGGATGACTTTTTCGGTGCGGCCCAGGGTGGCGCCGGCGGGCAACTGCGCCACGCCGATCAGGTATTGTTTGTCCGGCGCCGGTACGAAGCCGCTCGGCACGATGCCGAACAGCAGGGCGGTGCAGGCCAGCAGCACGCCATAGACAATCAGCGCGGCCGATTTGCGCCGCAGGATGGTGCCCACGCCGCGGCTGTAACGCTTGCTCTGGCGCTGGAAGAAGCAGTTAAACCAGTGGAAGAAGCGGCCGAACAGCTTGTCCATCACGATCATGATCCTGTCCTTGGGCGCATCGTGGGGCCGCAGCAGCAGGGCAGCCATCGCGGGGGACAGGGTCAGCGAATTGATGGCCGAGATCACGGTCGAAATGGCGATGGTGACGGCAAACTGCTTGTAGAACTGGCCGGAGAGACCGGGCACGAAAGTCAGCGGAATGAACACCGCGCACAGCACCAGGGCAATGGCGACGATAGGCCCGCTCACTTCGCGCATTGCCTTATGCGTGGCTTCATGCGGCGTGAGGCCGTCCGCGATATTGCGCTCCACGTTTTCCACCACCACGATGGCGTCGTCCACCACGATACCGATGGCGAGCACGAGGCCGAACAAGGTCAGCGTGTTGATCGAGTAGCCCAGCAACAGCAGCACGCCGAAGGTGCCGACAATCGACACCGGCACGGCCAGCAAGGGGATGACGGAAGCGCGCCAGGTTTGCAGGAAGATGATCACAACCAGCACCACCAGCAGCACGGCTTCGATCAGCGTATGCACCACCTTCTCGATGGAGGTCTGCACGAAGCGGGTTGGGTCATAGACGATGTCGTAGTCCACGCCTTGCGGGAAGCTTTCCTTCAGGCGCGCCATGGTGGAGCGCACATTGTCCGACAGGGCCAGGGCGTTCGAGCCGGGCGACTGGAAGATACCGATGGCCACTGCTTCCTTGTTGTTCAGGAGGCTGCGCAAGGCATAGGAGTTGGCGCTCATCTCGACGCGGCCCACGTCCTTCACCCGCACCACGGCGCCGGTGCGCGGATCGTTGCGCACGATGATGTTGGCGAAGTCCTCTTCCTTGACCAGCCGGCCCTGGGCGTTGACGGCCAGCTGGAACTCGGTATTGTTCACGGCCGGCGGCGAGCCGACCACGCCGGCTGCGACTTGCGTATTCTGCTCGCGGATGGCGGCGACCACGTCGGCGGAAGTCATGCTGCGCGCGGCCAGCTTTTGCGGGTCCAGCCAGATGCGCATCGCGTAGTCGCCGGCGCCGAACAGCAGCACGGAGCCCATGCCCGGAATGCGCAGCAGGTCGTCGCGCACGTACAGGTTGGCGTAGTTGCGCAGGTAGAGCGTGTCGTGGCTGTTGTCCGGGCTGACCATGTGCACCACCATGGTCAGGTTAGGCGCCTGCTTCTCGGTGGTCACGCCGATCTGGCGCGTGATGTCCGGCAGGCGGGGCAGGGCGCGGTTGATGCGGTTCTGCACCGCCGTTTCGGCCTGTTCCGGCACGGTGCCGATCTTGAAGGTGACGGTGATGCTCACGCTGCCGTCGGCCGTTGCCTGGCTCTGGAAGTACAGCACGTGTTCCAGGCCGTTGATCTGTTCTTCCAGCGGGGCGGCGACCGTTTCCGAAATCACGCGCGGGTTAGCGCCGGGGAACTGGGCGCGCACCACGATCTGCGGCGGCGCCACTTCCGGATATTCCGAGATCGGGAGCTGGAAGATTGCCAGCAGGCCTGTCAGGAAGATGAAGATCGAGATGACGGTGGCAAGGCGCGGGTGCTCAATGAAATACTTTGAGATGTCCATGGCGCCCCCTCAACCCTTGGCCGGTGCAGGCGGCGCAGGCGGCGGGGCGGGAATTGGCATGCCCTTCTCGTCCACTTTCAGGACCTGGGGCGTGACCGGTGCGCCGGGGAAGGCGCGCAGCAGGCCATCGACGATGACCAGTTCTCCTTCCTTGACGCCTTCGACCACGCGCATGCCGTCGATCAGGGCGCCGGGCTTGACCTCGCGCTGTTCGACGATATTGTTCTTGCCGACGACCAGGACCACTTTGCGGGTCTGGTCCGTGGTCACGGCGCGGTCGGCGACCACGGTGGCCGTGTAGTTACCGCTACCTACAAGCTTAAGGCGAGCGAAGAGGCCGGGGGTGAACAGGCCTTCCTTGTTGTCGAACACGGCGCGTCCGCGCAGGGAGGCGGTGGCGGGGTTGAGGCGGTTGTCCACGAAGTCCATCTTGCCCTGGTGCGGGAAGCCGTCTTCATTGGCGAGGCCGAGGTAGATCACGTTTGGGTTGTCGCGTGAGGAGGGCCGGGTGCCTTCGCGCGCGGCGCGCATGTACTTGAGGTAGAGGGCCTCGCTGGCGTCGAAGTAAGCGTAGACCTTGTCGGTGGAGACGACGGTGGTCAGCACAGGATCGCCCACGTTCACCAGGTTGCCTTCGGTGACATTGGCGCGAGAGGTGCGGCCCGCCACGGGCGCCGTGATTTTGGTGAATTCGAGATTCAGTTTCGCCTGCGTGAGCGCCGCTTCGCCGGCCCGGATCGAGGACTGGGCGTTGGCGACCGCTGCGCGCAGTTGGTCCAGCTCCTGCTGGCTCACGCCGCGCACGGCGACCAGTTTTTCGGCGCGCGCCAGTTCGGACTTGTTCAGGTCCGACTGTGTTCGCGCCGCCTGCAGCTGCGCTTCGGCGCGCGCCACTTCGGCCGCGAACGGGCGCGGGTCGATGGTGAATAATGGGTCGCCCTTCTTGACCAGCTGTCCTTCCGCGAAATGCACCTTGACCAGGTTGCCCGCGACGCGCGCTCGCACGTCCACGGTGTGGGGCGCCTCAAGCCGGCCGGTGAATTCGTCGAACTCCTGCACCTGCCGCTTGACGACAGGCGCCACCGAGACGGCTGGCGGCTGGTTGGCCTGCTTCGATGGATCGTCCTTTGTGCCGCAGGCGGCGAGGGCGATCAGAAGCGCAAAAGGGACGAGACGTGCTGCCAGCGTATTCATAGCGAGAACCCTTCCAAACTGCGTTGCACAGCGAGGTTACCGATTCTTACAGCGTCGCGCGCCAGAATATCACAAATATACTAATTGCAATCAAATGCGGACTAGTTAACGAAGGATGCCGGCAATGCTCGAATAATCGTCGGTCCACAGGCGCTGGCGCGGAGCGTCCGCCAGCGGCCGCAGGCCGAAGGACGCCAGCCGGTCGGGTGGGCCGATCAGCACCCATTGCGAAGCATTGGTGCCGATGGCGTGATTGCTGCGCGAGCTGGCGATGAAGGCGCTGCGCTGGTATGAGTCCGCGGCCTTGCGCACGACCGGGGCCAGGTTGAGATAGAGGTTGGAGGTATGCACGGCCAGGACCCCGCCGGGTTTCAGGTGCCGGAACCAGGTGGCGAAGGCTTCGCGCGTGAGCAGGTGGACTGGAATGGCGTCGCCGGAAAAGGCATCCAGGATCAGCAGGTCGAACTGCTGGTTCGTTTCCGCTTCCAGCGTGAGGCGGGCATCGCCCGGCACCACTTCGGCCTTGCCGGGACAGTCGGCGAGGTAGCTGAAATGGCTGGCGGCGAGCTCGCTGACCAGCGGATTGATTTCGTAGAAACGGTAGGTGTCGCCAGGCTGACAGTAGGCGGCGATGGTGCCGGCGCCGAGTCCCACGATGCCGATTTTTTGCGGACTTGCGCCGCGCGTGGCCTTGATGGCGATGCCGGCGCCGCTGTCCGGACCGAAGTAGGCGGTGGGCCAGCGGCGTTTTGCGGGGTCGAGGAACTGGTAGCCGTGCATGATGGCGCCATGGGAAAGCTGGCGCACGCGCTCCTGTCCATAGGCCGTTTCGTGGACCTTGACGGTGCCGTAGAAATTGCGGGCCTTGACCTGATGGTCTTCCGGCAGCAGCACGCTGGC
>DASWYX010000555.1:0-4612 GCA_036404755.1 Pseudoduganella sp. | reverse complement strand
TGGTCACCGGCGGCAGCCCCTTCGTGCTGATCTTCCATGCGCTGAACAGCAATGTGATCGCCACGGTGCTGAACGTCGTGGTGCTGACGGCGGCGCTGTCCGTGTATAACAGCGGCGTATACAGCAACAGCCGCATGCTGTTCGGCCTCGCCCGACAGGGCAACGCGCCGAAGTTCCTGCTGACCGTGAACAAGCGCGGCGTGCCGCTGGCGGCGCTGGGCGTATCCGCCTTCGCTACCGGCATTTGCGTGGTGGTGAACTACATCATTCCGGGCAAGGCGTTCGAAGTGCTGATGGGGCTTGTGGTGTCATCGCTGATTATCAACTGGGGCATGATCAGCTGGATCCACCTGCGCTTCCGCGCGCAGAAGAAGATCGAGGGCAAAGTGACCGCTTTCCAGAGCCTGGGCTATCCGCTGACCAATTACCTGTGCCTGGTTTTCCTGGCCGGGATCCTGGTCGTGATGTATCTGACGCCGGAATTGCGGATTTCGGTTTACCTGATTCCGGTGTGGCTGCTGGCCTTGTGGATTGGGTATCGCAGCAAGCGCAATAACGGCGCCGTCGGCAACGGCGCCGCCACGGTGGGTCAATGACCCGCTGCGTAGGGCGGATCATTGATCCGCCGTGCGTGCGTAGCCTCAATCCACGTTTGCACCGCGCAGCTTGAGGGCTGCGCGCACGCCGGCGCCATAAGCCGGATCGGCCTTATCGAACAAGGCCAGCTGCCGCTGCAGGATCTCCTGCGGCACCTGGCTCAGCGGTCCGGCCAGGTTCGCGCATAGATTATCCTTCTCCTGCTGCGGCATCAGGCGGAACAGATTCCCCGGCTGCGTCCACCAGTCATCCTGGCCGCGTTCATCGTAGCGCGCCGCGGCGCCTTCCAGCGCCAGCGCCGGCTCGCCGAACCCCAGGCCGCCCGACGCCAAGCCCTGCGCCTCCACCGTCGCGTAATTATCCTCGGCCCCGCCATTGGCCACGGCCATGAAGCCATCGCGCTGCTGGTTATGCACCGGGCAGCGCGGCGCGTTCACCGGCAGCTGCTGGTGGTTGGTGCCGACGCGGTAAAGCTGCGCGTCGTGGTAAGCGAACAGGCGCGCCTGCAGCATCTTGTCCGGCGAGAAGCCCATGCCCGGCACCACATTGGCCGGCGACAGCGCCGCCTGTTCCACTTCGGCGTGGTAATTGACGGGATTGCGATTCAGTTCCAGTACGCCGACGGGAATCAGGGGGAAATCGGCATGGGGCCAGATCTTGGTCAGGTCGAAGGGATTCCAGCCGGTGCGCTTGCTCCACGCATCCAGTTCGGCCGGCGTCGCCACCTGCAGCTTCACGTCCCACTTCGGGCAGTCGCCGCGCGCGATGGCTTCGAACAGGTCGCGCTGGGCATAGTCCGGGTCTTCGCCCGCCAGGCGCACCGCGTCGGCCGTCGAAAGATTCCTGATGCCCTGCTGGGTCTTGAAGTGCCACTTCACATAGACCCGCTCACCGGCCTCGTTCACCAGGCTGAAAGTATGGCTGCTGAAACCGTCCATGTGACGGTAGCCGTCCGGGGTACCGCGGTCGGAAAACAGCATGGTCACCTGGTGCAGGCTTTCCGGAGCCTTGCTCCAGAAATCGAACATCATCGTGGGCGACTTCAGATTTGACTGCGGGCAGCGCTTCTGGGTGTGGATGAAGTCCGGGAACTTGATGCCATCCTTGATGAAGAACATCGGCGTGTTATTGCCGACCATGTCCCAGTTGCCTTCCTCGGTGTAGAAACGCAGCGCGAAGCCGCGCGGATCGCGCTCGGTGTCGGCGCTGCCCTTCTCGCCGCCGACCGTGGAAAAGCGCAGGAAGGTTTCGGTGGTCTTCCCGATTTCGGAAAACAGTTTTGCCTTCGTGTACTTTTTGATGTCGTGCGTCACCGTGAACGTGCCATAGGCGCCGGAGCCCTTGGCGTGAACCACGCGCTCGGGAATGCGTTCGCGGTTGAAGTGCTGGAGTTTCTCGATCAGGTGGAAATCCTGCAGCAGCAGCGGGCCACGCGGGCCGGCGCTGACGGAGTTCTGGTTGTCGGCAACAGGAATGCCGGAGGCGGTTGTGATTGGTGTCGTCATGGCTTGCAATCTAAGTAGTTAATGGGATACTGCACAGAGGGGGGAATTTCATTGTAGACAGCAGTTGCCGATATTGCCTCCCCCGAACGGGGGAAGTAAAGAAACTTGTTTCCTAGGAAAATATCTGCCTGTAATTAACCTTGGGCCGACATGCCGCAAGACGCAATTTCACTTCCTACGTCAGCCTGGCTCGCGGTCATCCTCGCGCTGGCCGCCATCGCCCTGGCGCTGGGCATCCTGCTGTGGCGCGCCCTGCGCTCGCGGGCGCGCAGCCGGGCCCAGATCCGGGCCCGCCAGCTGGAGCGGGAACGCATCGCGCGCGCCCTGCACGACACCCTGCTGCAGGGCGTGCAGACGCTGACGCTGCGCCTGCAAACGGTGATCAATCCCCTGTCCGCCAAGGATCCCGTGCGGGTGGCGATCGAAGCGATCCTCGATGAAGCCGACCAGATGGTCGTGGCAGGCCGCGACCAGGTGATGGACCTGCGCGCCGGCATGGAATTCGGCAGCGACCTGGCGTCCACGCTGCGCGCAACCGTGCAGGCCATGGCGGCGGAAAACGGCGTCAAGTACAAGTTCAGCGTCGAAGGCGCGCCGGTACACCTGCACCCGCTGGTCAGCGACGATATCTACTGCATCGCGCGCGAGGCCCTGTCCAACGCCTTCCGCCATGGCGACGCCACGCTGGTGGAAGTAATGCTCAGTTATGGACGCGGTGCATTCCGCCTGCATGTGCGCGATAATGGGCGCGGAATCGACGAACAAACTCTCGGTATTGGTGGCCGGCGTGGCCACTGGGGGCTGACGGGTATGCGCGAACGCGCGGCCTGCATCGGCGGCCAGCTCGACATCTGGAGCGGCATGGGCAAGGGCACGGAAATCGTGCTCACGCTCGATGGCCCGCTCGCATATGGCCAGGGCGCCGCCGTAGGAAGCAACCAGTGGCTTGACCGGATTCTGTTCAGGCACTTCTGATAATGCGAGGGATGATGATGGAAGCGATGGCGGAAGTAAGACCTATCCGCGTAATGGTGGTAGACGACCACCCCTTGCTGCGTGCCGGACTGGCGGAAGCGATCGCCAGCCAGGCGGATATGGAAATTTCAGGGGAAGCCAGCAACGGCCGCGAAGCCGTGCAGCGCTTCCTCGAGATCAGGCCGGACGTGACGGTGATGGACATCGCCATGCCGGAAATGTGCGGCGTGACGGCGATGCGGGAAATCCGACGCCATGCGCCGGATGCGCGCTTCGTGATGCTCACCACCTTCAAGGGTGACGCCCAGATCCTGCGCGCAGTGCAGGCGGGCGCCATGGGCTTTCTGCTGAAGAGCACACTGCGCAAGGATTTGCTTGATACGATCCGCGACGTGAACGCCGGGATGCGCCGCATTCCGCCCGATATCGTGATGGAGCTGGCGCAGTACATGGGCCAGGACCTGCTCAGCGGGCGCGAAACGGAAGTGCTGAAGCACGCCGCCGGCGGCAATTCGAACAAGCGCATCGCGCTGAAGATGGAAATTTCGGAAGAGACGGTGAAAGCTCATATGAAGAGCATCCTGTCCAAGCTGATGGCGAATGACCGCACGCACGCCGTGACCATCGCGCTGCGGCGCGGCATCATCAGCCTTTAATCGGGCAGCGTGAGCAGGCGGCGCCCGTACAGGCGCGCATCGCAGGAATAGGCGCCGGGGCCGAGCAGAAGCAGCAGCACGGGATCGGCGAGCAGCAGCGCGCCCGACAGCGTCCACTCCCCGCTCAGCGCGGTGAGCGCCAGTTCCGCCAGCATGGCGGCGGCGCTGGCCAGAGGCGTTATCAGTCCGAGCAGCAGGAGACCGGCAAGCACCAGCAAGGCCAGCGCGGTCAGCGGCGCGTGGTGATGCGCCGCGGCGAGAGCGCACAGATGCACCGACACCATCCCCCGCAGCAGGGCCAGGCCTGCGCCTGGCCCGCCGGAAGGAAAGATCGCGTACAGGCGCTGCATGCCTAGCCCGCCTTTTGCGGCGCGGCTGCGGCAGCGGTGGCTGCGTCGCGGCCCGCCTGCCAGGCGAGAGCGGCCAGCACCAGCGCAACCGGCAGCAGGCCAAGGAAGCCGGCCATCAGCCAGGCTGCGGCGCCGGCCAGGGCGCCGACACCGAAACCGCAGATCGGCGCTGCCAGGCGGCGTGCCCGCGCCTTCGCATCGGCGTCGCCGCGCATCGCGTCCACCAGGGCGATGGACATCATCGTCACATTGCCCGTCATGACGGTGGTGGCGTCCTCCTTCCCCTGCAGCAGCTTGCCGTAGGCATTCTGCACCGCCATTCCCGCCGCGCCCAGCATCCCCGCGGCGACGATGGCCGGGTTATTGAAAGCGCTGACCGGACCCGCCGCCAGCCCGAGCACCATGCAGCCAAGCAGCAGCACCAGTTGCAGCAGCATGGCGTTGCGCAGCGCAGGCTTGCCGCCCCGCTGCCAGCCCAGCACCAGCAGTCGCGTGGCCATCACGGAGAGAATGAAGACGGGGAAGACCA
>DASWYX010000554.1:0-13774 GCA_036404755.1 Pseudoduganella sp. | reverse complement strand
CCGTCATCTGACTGATTGCGGGGGGATTGATAAGCCGCAAGGGATTGGGAGTCGTTCGGGGCTAGGCTGGGGTTTCGTTGCCACGCTTGGAGGAGTCTCGGATGCCGAATTACCGCCGGCTGCTTCATCCGGGCGGCAGTTATTTTTTTACTGTGGTGAGCGAACAGCGCCGGCCGGTGCTGACGACGCCGCTGTTTCGGCGCACCCTGCGCCATGCGATCCGCCGCGTGCGGTCACGCTATCCCTTCGAAATTGTGGCGCTTGTGCTGCTGCCGGATCATCTGCATACGATATGGACGCTGCCGGACGGGGATAGCAATTTTCCCTTGCGCTGGCGGTTGATCAAGGGCTTGGTGACGTATCAGACCAATTGGCATGAGCAGGTGTGGCAGCATCGGTATATGGAGCACGTGATCCGGTCGGTGCGCGATTTCGAGCTGCATTTCGATTACTTACATTGGAATCCGATGAAGCACGGATTGGTGGAGCGGGTGGTGGATTGGCCCTGGTCGACGTTTCATCGGTACGTCGCACAGGGCGTGTATGCAGCCGATTGGTGTGGTGGTTCAGGCATGGCGGGGCTGGGCGCCCCCATATGATCCGCCCTACGCGGTATTGGCGTTTTATGCGTCGCCAGGTAGAGGGCGGCGGGAAATGAAAAAAGGGCAAGCGGTCGCTTGCCCTTTGCGAGGTAGCAGCGGAAGGAATTACTTCGCGGCTTCCTTGTTGATGGCGCTGATCAGGTCCTTGCCGATGCGGTCTTCCATCTGCTTGTGGACCGGCAGCAGGGCCTTGCGCCATTCGGCTTGTTCGGCGGCGCTCAGGTTGTAGACGGTGGTCTTGCCGGCTTTCTTGATCGCTTCCAGGGCCATGTCGTTGTCGCGCTGGGCGATGGCTTTTTCGTAGGTGGTGGCGTCGCGCATGGCGGCTTCCAGCTGGCCGCGGATGTCGGCCGGCAGGCCGTCCCAGAACTTCTTGTTGACGATGACCGCGTAGCCCAGGTAGCCGTGGTTGGACGTGGTCAGGTGCTTCTGCACCTCATGCATCTTCTGCGTGTACATATTGGACGGCGGGTTCTCGGTACCGTCCACCACGCCGGTCTGCAGCGCCTGATAGACCTCGGAGAAGGCCAGCACCTGCGGGTTGGCGCCCAAGGCGCGCATCTGCGCGTCCAGCACCTTGGAGGACTGGATGCGCATCTTCAGGCCTTTGAAGTCCGCGACCGTGTGCAGCGGCTTGTTGGCGGACATGATCTTGAATCCGTTGTCCCAGTAAGCCAGGCCGGTGATGCCCTTCGGTTCCAGCTTCTTCAGCATGCCCTTGCCGATCGGACCTTCGGTCACGTTGTACAGGGCGGTCTTGCTGGGGAAGATATACGGCAGGTCGAAGACTTCGAATTCCTTCACGCCCAGCGGACCGAATTTGGCCAGCGACGGCGCCAGCATCTGGACTGCGCCCAGCTGCAGCGCTTCCATTTCCTCTTTATCCTTGTACAGCTGGCTGTTTGGATACACCTCGACCTTGACGCGGCCGTTGGTGTTCTTTTCCGCCAGCTGCTTGAAGCGCTCGGCGGCCTGGCCCTTCGGCGTGTCCGTGGCGACCACGTGGCTGAACTTGATAACGATAGGCGCCTGGGCGAATGCGTTGGAGGTCAGGCAGGCGGCCGCGCTCAAGGCGACCAGGATGGTCTTCAGTTTCATGGTGTCTTCCTCTGGAAAATAGTTGGATTATTATTCTTACCATCCCATTTTGCAAAAGGCTATGGCGCACGGCAACTGTGGAAAACCACAATACAGCGCCGCCCGGATTTGTTTACCCTCGGACAATGCCTAATTCCGCCTCTACATTGAGCATGCCCCACCTGCCGCATCCGGTGCGCTGGCTGCTGCCCATCGTCATCGTGCTGCTGTTCATGGCGATCCTGATATGGCTGCCCTGGCAGGCGCGCCAGATGGAAAGCAACGAACGCCAGGAGCAGCTGATCGCCGACACCCTGTGGGTGGAGCAATCGATCCGCTTCCAGCTCGGGCGCCACGAGGAAAGCCTGCGCGGGCTGGCCAATGAAATCACGGTCGGCCACCTGTCCGACGAGCAGCTGCACCTGCGCATGGAGCGCCTGCTGAAAAACGGCGCGGAACTGAAGCGCGTGATGCTGGTGACGCCGGACGGACGGGTGCAGGCCTCCAGCGAACCGGCCCCGCCGGCGCGCGCTGCGCTGAGCGCCGCCTCGCAGGCGGCCGCCGACCACGCGCGCCGCGCCCACTCGCCCGTCTACAGCCAGCCGGAAGCCCAGGTCCACAATCCGGCCGGCGCGCCCGGCGTGCTGATGATGGACCTGCATTACCCCGTCTACCGGGGCGCCGCCTGGCTGGGCAACCTGGTGGCGAGCTACCAGCTATCGTCCATCCTGGACGAGCTGGTGCCCTGGTGGTTCGCCCAGGATAACCAGTTGTCGCTGCTGGACCGCGACGACAGGGTCCTGGCGCGGCGCAGCGCCGCCGGCCCCGGTCACGGCGTCTACACCCACAAGCGCGGGCTGGACCTGCCCGGCGTTTCCCTGACCCTGATGACGGACAGCGTGAAGTCCGAGCCCCGGCTCCTGCCCAACCTGCTGGTCGGCTCCGTGATCGCCCTTTCCCTGGCCCTGCTATGGAGCCTGCTGGCCCTGTGGGGCCATATCTCTCGCCGCCTGGCAGCCGAGGGCGCGCTGCGCCAGCAGATGTCCTTCCGCACGGCGATGGAAAACTCGCTGGTCACCGGCCTGCGCGCGCGCGACCTGGAAGGCCGCGTGACCTATGTGAATCCCGCCTTCTGCCAGATGGTGGGCTACACGGCCGAAGAGCTGGTGGGCCGCTCGCCGCCCATGCCCTACTGGGCGCCGGACGTGATGGCCGAGTACCAGCACCGCCTGGCTGGCGTGCTCGCCGGCGCCCACGTGCCCCAGTTCGAAACCATCTTCCAGCGCAAGGATGGTACCCGCATCCCGGTGTTGATCTTCGAGGCGCCACTGGTGGACAACGAAGGTCGCCACACCGGCTATATGGGCTCCATCCTCGACATCACGGACCGCAAGCGCATCGAGGAACTGAACCGCGAGCACCAGGAAAAGCTGCAGGCCAGTTCGCGCCTGGCGACGATGGGCGAAATCGCGTCCATGCTGGCCCATGAGCTGAACCAGCCGCTGGCCGCCATTTCCAGCTACACCACGGGCGCGCTGAACCTGATGAAACGCACCGAGGACGCCGGCGGCAATGCGCTCGACTGCGCCGTGCTGCGTCCCGCGCTGGAGCAGGCCAGCACGCAGGCCCAGCGCGCCGGCCAGATCATCCGCAGCGTGCACGAATTCGTGAAGAAGCGCGAAGCGGAGCGCCAGGATATCGGCCTGCAGACCATGTTGGACAGCATCAGCGCCCTGATCGAACTGCAGACCCGCCAGGTCTATGTGCAGATGCAGGTGGCTATTCCGCCCGACCTGCCGAAGGTGCGCGCCGACCGCATGCTGGTTGAGCAGGTGCTGCTCAACCTGACCCGTAACGCCATCGAATCGATGGCCAATGTGCCGGCCGAGCGGCGCGTGTTGCGCATCGAAGCGGTGCACGACGCGGCGGCCGGTCAGGTGGCGGTTTCCGTCATCGACCGCGGACACGGCATTCCGAAGGAAGTGGCCGAGCGCCTGTTCTCCCCCTTCTTCTCGACCAAGGCCGAGGGCATGGGCATGGGCCTGAACATCTGCCGCACGGCCATCGAATTCCACGGCGGAACGCTGACGCACCGCGATAACCCGCAAGGCGGTACCATATTCACTTTCACGCTGCCGGCGTCCGGCGCGTAACGGTAACAGATCACGGAGATTTACATGTTGCACATAGTCGATGACGAAGCAGTGGTGCGCGATGCGCTGTCCTGGCTCGCTTCCTCGCGCGGAATTCCCGCCGTGGTATACGAGAGCGGCGACCGCTTCCTGGACTTCGTCGAAACCGGCGCCTTCGACGACGCCGGCGACTGCGTGCTGCTGGACGTGCGCATGCCCGACATTAACGGCATCGCCGTCTTCGACCAGCTGGCCGCGCGCGGCCTGACCGAGCGCCTGCCCGTCATCTTCCTGACCGGCCACGGCGACGTGCCGATGGCGGTCGACACCCTGAAGCGCGGCGCCTTCGATTTCTTCGAGAAGCCCTTCAATGACAACCAGCTGATGGACCGCGTGCAGGAAGGCCTGGCGCGCTCGCGCGAGGCGAGCAGCAAGGCGGAAATCCATGCCCGCCTGGCGACGCTGTCCCAGCGCGAGCGCGAAGTGCTGGACCTGATCCTGGCCGGCAAGATGAACAAGGTGGTGGCCGATGAACTGGGCATCTCCATGCGCACGGTCGAAGTACACCGCGCGCACATCTTCGACAAGATGCAGGTGAAGACCGCCGTCGAGCTGGCGGGCCTGCTCAAGTAATCAAGTAAGCAATAGTCAGGCGGCGAGTTCGGTGCGGTTGCGGCCGCCCTGCTTGGCGCGGTAGAGGGCGCGGTCGGCGCGCGACACCCAGGGTTCATAGTGGGCGTCGTCTTCTCGCACCACGGCCACGCCCAGGCTGACCTGCATGGCGAAGCGCTCGCCTTCATGCTGCACCGGCGTCGCGGCCACCTGCTGGCGCAGGCGCTCGGCGAAACTGTGGGCGCCCTGTTCGTCCGTATCCGGCAGCACGACCAGGAATTCCTCGCCGCCGTAGCGCGCGGCGAAGTCCATCTCGCGCATCACGGACTGGATCACGGACGCCAGCTGGCGCAGGGCCGCATCGCCGGCCGGGTGGCCGTGGCGGTCGTTGATGTCCTTGAAGTGGTCGATATCGAGCAGCACCATGGCCGAGCCGTGATGGGAGCGGCACGCGCGCTGCCACTCGGCGGCCAGGCGGCGGTCGGCGGCGCGGCGGTTCAGCAGGCCGGTCAGTCCGTCCGTGGTGGCCAGGGTTTCCAGGTGCTGGTTGGCGCGGTGCAGTTCGGCCAGCAGGCTGTCCTGCGAGTTCTGCCAGTGGCGGAACAACTCATAGCCGAAGAAGGCGATGAACAGCACGATGGCCGCGAACACCCAGTAGAAGATCCACATGGTCTGGCGCAGCACGGCCAGCGCGTGCGCCGGCGACGCCATGCCGCTGTGGCGCTCGGCCAGCTCGATGGTCACGAAGCCGTAAATCAGCACGCCCAGCGTGACGGATGCCAGCAGGCCGAGGATGGACTGGCGCGAGGAGGTATCGGTCCGGCGCATCAGCTCCGGATGCGCCGCCATCCAGCGTTCGACGCGGGGCCACAACAACGCCAGCAGCGGACCGGCAAGGAAGACGCTTTGCAGGAAGGCGCCCAGCCACCAGCCCTGCCAGATCGGCAGCAGGGCCGCCTCTTCCAGCCGGTTCGTATAACTCCAGATCAGCGCCCCGCTGGAACCGAACACGCTGGAAATGAAGGCCAGCTGCACGTAGAACAGCAGGGAATTCAGGCCGCGCAAATCGCGCCGCATGGCGATGGCCTGGTAGCCGATGACCATGATGACCAGGCCGAGCGGATTGGAAAAGGCGAACAGCATGGCCCACGGCGGCGGCATGCCCGCGTACAGGGCCAGCGACAGCGTCGCGCAGTAGGCGGGGATCGCGCCCCACCACCAGCCGAGCGTCAGCGTGAGCAGCAGGCAGACCAGCAGCGGCGGATAAATCGTGAGGTAGACGGTGACGCCGCCGAACTCGATGGGAATGCCGGACCAGCGCCAGATCACCATGCCCACGCCCAGTGCGGCGCACAGCGCGAGCAGCGCCAGCCAGCCGCCCAGCAAGCACCACTTCTGGGCCCCGCTGCCATTACGCCACAGGCACCAGGGCGACAGCTCGCGGTAGGCCGGCGGCGCGTGGGCGTGTATTTTGTGCAAGATTGCTTCCCCTTCGTCTCCTTTCATTATACAAAATGAAAGTAACCAGGAGTCGATTTCAGCGGCCGAGGTGTTGCGCCAGCGCCCATTCCACGTGCTCGCGCACCAGCGGCGACGGATGGTCGCGGCGCGCCTGCAAGGCCGACACGATCGCCGCGTCGCCGCGCGCGCCCAGGGCGGCCGCATTGCCAAGGCCTACCGCGAGATTGCGCAGCCAGCGTTCGTGGCCGATGCGGCGCATCGGGCTGCCCTCCATGCGCTGGCTGAATTCCTCTTCACTCCAGGCGAACAGTTCGAGCATGCCGGCGCTGCCCAGGGCGTGGCGCTCGTCGAAGTCGGGCAGCGTAGCGCGCTGCGCGAACTTGTTCCAGGGGCAGGCGGTCTGGCAATCGTCGCAGCCGTAGACGCGGTTGCCGATCAGGGGCCGCAGCTCCTCCGGAATGGACGACTTCAGCTCGATGGTCAGGTAGGAAATGCAGCGCCGGGCATCGAGCCTGCCGGGGCCGAGGATGGCCTGGGTCGGGCAGACATCGATGCAGGCCTGGCACTGGCCGCAGTGGGCGCCGGTCGGCTCGTCCACCGGCAGCGGCAGGTCGACCAGGATTTCGCCCATGAAGAACATCGAGCCCGCGCTGCGGTTGATCAGCAAGGTATGCTTGCCGCGCCAGCCCAGGCCGGACTTCTCGGCCAGCGGCAGCTCCATCACCGGCGCCGAATCGGTGAACACGCGGAAGCCGAATTCGCCGATAGCGGCGCGGATCCTGTCGGCCAGCTGCTGCAGGCGGGCGCGCAGCACCTTGTGGTAGTCGCGTCCCCGCGCATAGACAGAAATCACGGCCTGGGTGGGATCGTTCAGGCGCGCTGTTTCGCGCTCGCGCCAGTTTTCGTCCTGGTCCCCCGGCAGGTAATTCATGCGCGCCGTGATCACGCGCACCGTGCCCGGCACCAGCTCCGCGGGACGGGCGCGCTTCATGCCGTGGCTTGCCATGTAGTCCATTTCGCCGTGCATGCCCGCGTCCAGCCAGGCTTGCAGGCCCGCTTCGGCCGCTGACAGATCGATATCGGCGATGCGCACTTCGGCGAAGCCAAGCTCTGTGCCCCATGCCTTGATGGACGCGGCAAGTTCGGCTAATTTCTGCTCGGGGAGGGACATCTGGGCGGGAGCGGCTATACAATGCGGGGGATTAAACCGTCATTTTATTCGATGCAGCACTTTAAATCCCATCTCCACGATGAAGCCGGCACGGCCGCCCTGGGCGGTGCGCTGGCGCGCGCCTTGCTGCCGGGCATGGCTATCTACCTGCACGGCGACCTCGGTGCGGGCAAGACCGCCCTCACCCGCTCGCTGCTGCACGCCGCGGGCCACGTTGGCAATGTGAAAAGTCCGACCTATACGCTGTCCGAGCCTTACCGCGTCACGCTCGACGGCAAAGCCGTCAACATCATCCATTTCGACCTGTACCGCATGAGCAGCGCGGAGGAATTCCTCGACGCCGGCTTCCGCGAGGATTTCAATGGCGCGAATATCTGCATCGTCGAATGGCCGGAAAAGGCGGACGGCGTGCTGCCGGCGCCCGACCTTCGCGTTTTTCTCTCTATAGCCGGAGACGGACGTGATGTAGAATTGCAGGCGTCCACAGCTCTGGGTCAGCTATGCCTGCAACGCCTCCAATTCGCACCGAACCTCTGACTGAACGCGCCCGGACCCGGCGCACAGTCCTCAAAGCCGGCGGCACGCTGCTGCTGTCCGTGCTCGCTCCCATGCGCGCCATGGCGGCGCAAATCCTGGCCGTGCGCGTATGGCCTGCCGACGATTACACCCGCGTCACGCTGGAAAACGATTCGGACCTGAAAGCCACGCACTTCATCGTCAAGGACCCGGAGCGCCTGGTGGTCGATATCGAAGGCCTGGAACTCAGTCCCACGCTGAAAAGCCTGGTCGCCAAGATCCAGTCGAACGACCCTTACATCAAGCAGGTGCGCGTAGGCCAGAACCGCCCGAACGTGGTGCGCCTGGTGTTCGACCTGAAGGAAGAAATCACGCCGCAGGTGTTCACGCTGCCGCCGGTCGGCAATTACAAGCACCGCCTGATCTTCGACCTTTATCCGGTCAAGGAAATCGATCCTATCGCGGCCATGATCGAAAAGGGCGAATGGTCGGACGACGGCACGACCGCCGTGCCGCAGCAGCCTTCCGTGGCCGCCGCGCCAACGCCTGGCGTGGCGCAACCGCCGGCAGCGCAAACGCCGCCCCCCGCTGCGCCCACGACGGCGCTGCCGCCGGAAGTGACGAAGCCGGAAATCGCAGCCGCGCCGCAGAAAGCAGAGAAGCCCGACAAGCCGGCCCAGGGCGGCAAGCTGGTACGCATGCTGACCATCGCGCTCGACCCCGGCCACGGCGGCGAAGACCCCGGCGCCACCGGCTCGCGCGGCAGCCGCGAAAAGGATATCGTGCTGGCCATCGCCAAGCGCCTGAAGTCGAAAATCGAAGAGCACCCGAATATGCGCGTGATGCTCACGCGCGACGGCGACTTCTTCGTGCCCCTGCCCACGCGGGTGGAAAAGGCGCGCAAGGTCGATGCCGACCTGTTCGTGTCCATCCACGCCGATGCCTTCGTGAAGCCGACCGCGCGCGGCTCCTCGGTGTTCGTGCTGTCCGAAAAAGGCGCCAGCTCCTCGGCCGCGCGCTGGCTGGCGGACAAGGAAAACGCGGCCGACCTGATCGGCGGCGCCAACTCCAAGGGCCACGACCCGCAACTGGCCAGCGTACTGTTCGATCTTTCGACCACGGCCCAGATCAACGACAGCCTGAAGGTCGGCAAGGCCGTGCTGGGCGAGATCGGCGGCATCAACAAGCTGCATAACGGCGCCGTGGAGCGCGCCGGCTTCGCCGTGCTGAAGGCGCCGGACATCCCCTCGATCCTGATCGAGACCGCCTTCATCTCCAATCCCGAAGAAGAAGCGCGCCTGCTGGACAATGCCTACCAGGACCAGATCGCGGACGCCATCGTCAAAGGCATCCGCCGCTACTTCGCGAAGAACCCGCCCCTTGCCAAGAACCGCATAACCTGAGGAATCCCCGATGCACAAGATGGTGACTGTCGGCGCGCTGCCCGCCGTTTCGATCAACACGGCCGATGGCGCCGAAGCCACCATTACCCTGTACGGGGCGCACCTGACCTCCTGGAAAACGGCCGACGGCCACGAACGGCTGTTCATGAGCAGCAAATCGCCGCTGGACGGCAGTGCCGCCATCCGTGGCGGCGTGCCGGTGATCTTTCCCCAGTTCTCCACGCGCGGCACGGGCCAGCGTCACGGCGTGGCGCGCCTGTCGCACTGGCGCCTGGCGGAGAGCGGCTGCGAAGGGCCGACCGCCTGGGCCGAGTTCGAACTGACCGAGGGCGACGTGCCGGCGCAACTGGCTCAAGCCTGGCCGCATGCTTTCACGCTGCGCCTGCGCTTCACGCTGCACGCCGAGTCCATCGAAATGAGCTTCAATGTCCGCAACACGGGCCAGCAGGACTTCGATTTCGCCTGCGCCCTGCATACCTACTTCGCGCTGGAAGCGTTCGAGCACACGGCGCTGGAGGGACTGGAATCGGGCGACATCCATTTCAAGGAAAAACTGGACAATATCTACCCTGCCCCGTCCGAGGTGACGCTGCTGCACACGGGCGCCGGTGCGCTGCGCCTGCAGCAGCAGGGCTTCTCGGAATTCGTCGTGTGGAATCCGGGCGCCGAAGGTGCGGCGGCCCTGAGCGATATGGCGGATGAGGAGTACCGCCGGTTCGTGTGCGTGGAACCGGCGAAGGTGGACAAGAAAGCGCTGGCGGCCGGCGCCGAATGGACCGGCCTTCACACCATCAGTTTGATTCCTTGATCATGCGGCCGGACGCGGCCTGGACCGGACGTGCGTTGAACGGGTAGAGGCGGCTGAACAGCGCCATCTGCGACGGCGAAGCCTGCACCGGCTCCTTCATCACCAACCACAGAACGCCCTCGGTGCAGGGCGGCGTGGTCAACGAACCCATATAGGTAAAGTACTCGCGGCGCTGCGGCAGCAGGTCGTTCGGGTCCAGCACGATGGCCGGCACCGAAGTGTCGCCCTTCTCCAGCGGCAGGTTGTTCCACACGGTCTGGATCACCGGCTGCTGCTTGCCGCGTTCGAGCAGCAGCGCCAGCACGGCCAGCTTGCCTTCGGCGCTCTTGTGCACCAGGTGCACCACCATCTCGTAGCCCTTGCCGTTGATGCGCTCCTCGGACGGGCGATGGAAGTGGAACTGCTGCAGCTCATACATCGTGTTGCCGACGTTCAGGTAATTGCCGCCGCCAACCTGCACCTGCACGGTGTGGCTGTTGTCGGTGACGGTGAAAGCGGACGGATGGTAGTCGAAGCCGATCTGCTCCAGGTCCACCTTCATGCCGTCGCGGATATCGATCGGCGACTGGCGGTTGCCCGCGCCGCACTTGGCCCAGTCGGCATTGATGCGGCCCCAGTTGGCCGGACCCAGCTCGCCCTCATACGTCCAGTGCGTGCCGTTGGCGCGAGGCGGCGGCGCCTTGGCCAGCGCTTCGGCTTTGGCGGCCTTGGCCGCGGCATCTTTCTTGGCTTTGGCAGCGGCGGCGTAGCGTGCCGCCTGGTTGGCTTTCATTTCAGCCAGGCGCTGGGCAATCTTGGCAGAGAGTTCAGCTTCCGCCATCGCCTCCTGCTCGCGCTGCGTAGGCTTGCGCTGCGGCGCAGCCTTGGTGGCCGGCGCGGCAGGGATTTTTTCCACCGCGGCGGCCGCGGCGAGATTGGGTTTGATGGACGGAACGCCCTTGGGCTCCGCCGGTGGCTCGATCGCGCTCGCCGTCGAGATGACGAGGTAACAAGCCGAGAGGGCGATCAGGTTACGCATGATATCCGGTGACTAATACAAGTTATACCGGTTAACGGTTGCGCTGGGGGAAAACTTGAGAGCCTAGTGAGACCTAAAACCTGGGTCAGACCCAAGGGGCAGACCCTCGGGTCTGACCCGGGTTTAGGTTTAGCGCCCCAGCACCTTCCGCCCCAGCTTCCACGCCCCGCCCAGCGCCATCGGCACAATCGCGATGCCAACGCCGAACAGCACAATCGCCGTGAGGTGGTCGCGCACGAACGGCGCATTACCAAACAGATAACCCGCCACGGTCAGCGTCACCACCCAGGCCAGCGCGCCGCTGACGTTAAAGAGCTGGAAGCGGCTATGCGTCATATCCGAAACGCCCGCCACGAACGGCGCGAAGGTACGCACCACAGGAACAAAGCGCGCCAGGATGATGGTCTTGCCGCCATGGCGCTCGAAGAATTCATGGGTGCGGCGCAGTGCATCCTTGTTAATCCAGCGGTAGTCGTGGGTGAACACGCGCTGGCCAATGGCCTCGCCTATCCAGTAATTGGTGGTATTCCCAAGAACCGCAGCCGTCACCAGCAGGAAAATCAGCAACCCCAGATTCATTTCGCCGGTAGCGCAGAAGGCGCCCGCGATGAACAGCAGGGTATCGCCAGGGAAGAAAAACAGCACCACCAGGCCGGTTTCGCAAAAGACGATTGCAAACAGCACGGCGTACACATAGATGCCGTATTCCGCAATCAGGGTGCCCATCGCCTTGTCGACGTGGACCAGCATGTCCAGCAATTGAACGAAATCCATATAAATCCCAAAAGGTTGCGGCGGGAATCATACTACAATCCCCCGGTCGCCGGACCGCCGGCAGAACCGAAAATAAGGAGGCAAAAGAGGATGCACGCACTGAAAGTCCTGAAGCACTGGCCCGCGCTGGCCCTGACGCTGGCTGCCCTGCCGGCGCTGGCCGCGACCAGGGAACTGCCGCCCAAGCCGACCGTGAACGATGTCATCAAGGCATCGAAGCCCGCCGAGTGGCGCGCGCTGGACCCTGAAAACACACTATACATGGACATTCCCAGCGGCCGGGTCATCATCGAGCTGGCGCCGGCTTTTGCGCCGAACCACGCCGCCAATATTCGCGCCATGGTGCGCGAGGGTTATTTCGACGGTCTTGCGATCTACCGTTCACAGGACAACTGGGTGGTGCAGTGGGGCGATCCGGACGAGGACAAGCCGAAGCCGCTGAAAACGGCCAAGGCCAAGCTGGCCGGCGAGTTCACCGTCCCGCTGAAGAACGATACGCACTTCACGCGCCTGCTGGACGTTGACGGCTATGCGCCCCAGGTCGGCCATTCGAACGGCTTCCCGTCCGCCCGCGATCCGAAGACGGGCGAGACCTGGCTGGCGCACTGCTACGGCATGGTCGGCGTGGCGCGCGGCAATGAGTCCGACAGCGGCAACGGCGGCACGCTGTACGCGGTGATCGGCAACGCGCCGCGCCACCTGGACCGCAATATCACCGTGGTCGGACGCGTGGTGAGCGGCATGCCGCTGCTGTCCGTACTGCCGCGCGGGCCGCAGCCGATGGGCATGTACGACAAGGCCGAGATGCGCGTGCCGATCCAGTCCGTGCGGCTGGCGGCTGACGTGCCTACTGCGGAGCGGGCGAACTGGGAGGTGATGCGCACCGAGTCGGCCAGCTTCAAGGCCGTGGTTGAAGCACAGCGCAATCGCGGCGGGCCGTGGACCAAGGTGGCGGCGGGGCATGTGGATTTGTGCAATGTGCCGATTCCTGTTCGCGAGGCCAAACCCTAACCCCAGGGTCAGACCCTTGGGTCTGACCCGGTTTTAGGTTTCAAGATTGATATAATCCCACCCCATGAACGCCCCAACGCCCCCGCGCCCTATCCGCGCCCTCCCGGACCAGCTCATTTCCCAGATCGCCGCCGGCGAGGTGGTGGAGCGGCCATCCGCCGTCGTCAAGGAGCTGCTGGAAAACGCGCTGGACGCAGGATCGAGCCAGATCACGGTCAGGCTGGAGGAAGGCGGCGTCAAACGCATTTGCATCACCGACAACGGCAAGGGCATTCCGCCTGACCAGATGCCGCTGGCCCTGGCCCGTCACGCCACATCCAAGATCGCGTCGCTGGACGACCTGGAAAACGTGGGCACCCTAGGCTTTCGCGGCGAAGCGCTGGCCTCGATCGCGTCCGTCGCCGCGGTCACGCTGACCTCGCGCACGGCGGACGCCGCCCACGCCTGGGAACTCGAAGGCTCCCATCTCGGCACCGTCGTACCAAGCTCCGGCGCCCACGGCACCACTGTCGACGTGCGCGACCTGTATTTCAATACGCCCGCGCGCCGCAAGTTCCTGAAATCCGAGCAGACCGAATTTGGCCACTGCGCGGAAGTGGTGCGCCGCATTGCGCTGGCGCGTCCCGACGTGAGCTTTACGCTGACCCACAACGGCCGCACGGTCGACCACTGGATGGTCAGCGATATGTCCAAGCGCAGCGCGCAAATCCTCGGCAGCACTTTTGAGGAAGCGCGCTTGCCGATCGACGAAGCGTCCGGCGTGCTGCGCGTGCACGGCTTTGCGGGCCTGCCCACTGCATCCAAGGGGCGTGCGGACAGCCAGTACTTCTACGTCAACGGCCGCTTCGTGCGCGACAAGCTTCTGGTGCACGCCGTGCGTGCCGCCTATGAAGACGTGCTGCACGGCGACCGCTTCCCGTCCTATGTGCTGGCGCTCGACCTCGATCCGGCGCTGGTGGACGTGAACGTGCACCCGTCCAAGATTGAAGTGCGCTTCCGCGACGGCCGCGCGGTGCACCAATTCGTGTTCCACGCCGTGCAGCGCGCGCTGGCCGCCACCTCGGCCACCTCGCACGGCAGCGTGCCGTCGCCGCTGCCGGCCGCCGAAACGCTGCAGGCATCCGGCCCGATGTGGCGCCCGCAGCAGCAGACCTCCTTCGGCTCCATCCTGAATCCGGACTACAATCCC
>DASWYX010000553.1:0-3227 GCA_036404755.1 Pseudoduganella sp. | reverse complement strand
CTTGGGCAAGTGCGGCCAGGCTGGCCAGCCGCTCTTCGATTTGCTGCTGGCTCAGCGTGCCGTTGGCGATAGCGTTAGCGATGGCGTCCAGCGTTTCGTTCTGGGTTTCGGTGGTGCCGAGGGCCATGACCATGTCCGCACCGGCAGCCAGCGCGCGCACGGCTGCATTGCCAACGCCGTAGCGGCCGGCGATGGCGTGCATGTCCATGCCGTCGGTGATGATCACGCCCTTGTAGTTCCATTGCTTGCGCAGGATGCCGTCCAGGATGGCCGGGGACATCGTGGCCGGGTTCTCTGCATCGATGGCCGGGTAGACGATGTGGGCGGTCATGATGGCCGGGGCCTGCGGCGAGGCATCGCGGAAAGGCGCCAGTTCCAGCGCTTCCAGTTCGGCGATGGATTTGTCCACGGTCGGCAAGTCGCGGTGCGAATCGACGTGGGTGTCGCCGTGGCCGGGGAAGTGCTTGACGCAGCAAGCCACGCCTTCGGCATGGCTGCCCGCCATCCAGGCCGTCGCCAGTTCGGCTGCACGCTTCGGTTGCGCGCCGAAGGAGCGCTCGGCGATGACCGGGTTGTTCGGGTTGTTGTTCAGGTCCAGCACGGGCGCGAAGTTCCAGTTGAAGCCAAGGGACTTCACGGCGCGGGCAACGGCGGCGCCGGTGCGGCGGGCCAGTTCGATGTCGTCCGCGGCGCCCAGGCCCATCGCGGCGGGCGGCGCGGGCACCCAGGTCGAGCGCACCACGGCGCCGCCTTCCTGGTCGATGGCGATCAGCGATTCGGGGCCCATCACGGCGCGCAGGTCGGCGGTGAGTCTGGACAGTTGCGCGGAATCGGACATATTGCCGCGGAAGAGGCACACGCCGCGAATGCCGTTCTCCTTGATGAATTCAGCGGTGGCCGCATCGAGCTCGGTGCCGGGGAAGCGGATCATGATCAGTTGTCCGGCGATTTTTCTCAGTTCTTGATGTGTCATTTAACAGCTCCGTCCATGCCGCGCATGAAGTAACGTTGGGTGAAAAGGAAGGCCGCCAGTGTCGGCAGGATGGTGATGATGGTGCCAGCCGCGATGACGCGCGTGCTGCTGCCGAACGTGCCGCGCAGGTAAAGGACGCCGACGGACAGCGGGAATTCGTCCGGCTTGCTCATCACGATCGAGGGCCAGATGTATTCGTTCCAGGCTTCCACGGCGGTCAGGATGCCGACGGTCGCCAGCCAGGGGGCAATCAGCGGCAACATGATGCGGGTGAAGATGGTCCATTCGGATGCGCCATCGACGCGGGCGGCGTCGATCAGGTCCTGCGGCACTTCCTCGAAGGCTTGCTTCAGCAGCAGGATGGCGACGGCCGTAACCACGTTGGGCAGGATCACGCCCGTGTAGGTATCGACCAGGCTCAGTTTCGTGACCGTGATGAAGTTGACCAGGAAGTTCACCTCGGAGGGCAGCACCAGCGTGGCCAGGATCAGGCCGAATACCAGCTTGCGTCCGCGGAAGTGCATGCGCGCCAGCGGGTAGGCGGCCATGGAGCAGAGCACGAGCTTCCAGAACACGGTGAAGACCGCGATCAGGATCGAGTTCTTGAGGAAGGACAGGATCGGGATCACGCGGAACACTTCCTCGAAGTTCGCCAGCGAAGGGGACTTCGGCCAGAAAGTAGGCGGATAGGCGAAGATATTGCCCTCGGTGGAAAGGGCCGTCACCAGCGTCCACCAGAAGGGGAAGACGCACAGCAGCGCGATCGCGCCGAGCAGCAGGTAATGGACGGCGGTCTTCATCGGTGCCTGGGCTTCAGGTAGCGCAGGCAGAGCAGGGCTATGCCGATGCAGATCAGCGAAACGACGAAGCTGGCGGCCAGCGCGCGCGGCAGCTTCAGGTGCTTCAGGCCCTGGTCGTAGGCGTAGTACAGGGCAGTGAAGGTGGAGTTCATCGGGCCGCCCTGCGTGAGCACGTCCACTTCCTGGTAGGCCTTCAGGGCGGCCAGCACGGACAGGATGGAGCAGACCATGATCGTGGGGCGCAGCATCGGCACGGTGATCTTCCAGAAGCGCTGCCATTTCGTGGCGCCGTCCAGGATGGCGGCTTCCTGCATGTCCGCAGGCACGGATTGCAGTGCTGCGAGGTACATGACCATATACCAGCCAAGGCCGCGCCACATGGTGACGAACATGATCGCGGCCAGGGCCAGGGTAGGGTCCTGCAGCCAGCCTACCGGTGCTCGGACGATGTGCGCGGCCATCAGCACGTAATTCAGCGCGCCCTGTTCGTGGAACATGAAGCCCCACATGATGCCGACGACCGACACCGTTGTCACCACCGGCACGTAGTACGCGGCGCGGAACAGTTTGATGCCGGGGAGCTTGTTGTTGACCAGGACCGCCAGGCCTAATGCGCCGATCTGCACCAGTGGAACCATGATCAGGAAGATCAGGGAGTTGCGCAGGCCGGTGACGAACATCTCGTTTTCGAAGATGTAGCGGAAGTTATCGAGTCCTACCCAGTGCGTGGGGCGGATCAGGCTGTAGTCGGTGAAGGCCAGGTAGCTGCCGTAGCCCACTGGCCAGAATGAGAACACCGCGAGCAGGATCAGCGCGGGCGCGAGGAACAGCCAGGCTGTGACCGAGCGGCGCATCAGCGGGCCTCCGCGAGAGTTTCCCTCGCTCGCGTGTTGAGCGTGGACGATGCCGGTGCGCGCGCGCTGGAGCGGCCATCAACGTGCGGGATGCGGGTGGCGCCGGCTTGCGGACGCCCTGCCGCCAACGCGTCGGGTGGTTGCGGCGACTCGGCTAGTGCTGGCGCGGCGGGCGGCGTTGTCGGTGCTGTCGGCGCTGCGGCGGGCGACGGTGCCAGCGCTGCGGTGGGCGCTGCTGGCAGCGCGGACGTATGGGCGATGCGGAAAGCCGCGCGGGAGGCTCCGGCTTGCGGACGCATCGCGACCGACGCGTCGGGTGGTTGCGGCGACTCGACTGGTGCTGGTGCGGAGGGCGATGGCGCCGGCCCGGCGGGCGACGCCGCCTGTGCGGCGGTGGCCGCAGCTGGGAGCGCGGACGAAAGGGCAGTGCGGGGCGCCGCGCGGGTGGTGGTGGCGTGCGTGGCGGCGAGTTTCTTGTTCCAGGTGGCGACGGCGGTGTCGAGGGCTTGCTGGATGTCCTGTCGGCCGGTGACCGCGGCTTCGACGGCTTTGACCAGCGCCCGGCGCAATTCGTCGTAGTCTTCGATGCCGGAGACGTAC
>DASWYX010000552.1:0-4306 GCA_036404755.1 Pseudoduganella sp. | reverse complement strand
GCATCACGCTGGAGATCCGCCGCCTGCTGCTGTCGCATGCACTGCGTCCGTTGCCAGGCTCGGACAAGCTCGTATCCACGATCCAGAAGAACGCGAAGGCCATTCTCGGGGAGGACATCCCCGCCGTCGGCACGCCCCTGTATGCCGACGCGCGCCTGTACGGCGAGCATGGCATCCCGGCGGTGCTGTACGGCGCCGGGCCGCGCACCGTGCCCGAATCGAATGCCAAGAAGGCCGATGAGAAGCTGCTGCTGGAAGACCTGCGCAAGGCCACGAAGATCGTGGCGCTGACGCTGGCGGATTTCCTCGCAGAGCTTCCCTAGCGCTTGAACGCGTGCCGGCGCCGGTCAGACGGCGAACGTCGGTTTTGACACGAAGTTCTGGATCGTGATGGCCTTGAGCTGGGTGTACATCTTCAGGGTCTCGTGGCAATGTTCGCTGCCGATGCCGCTTTCCTTGATCCCGCCGAAGGGCGATCCGCTGCCCAGGTTGAAGTAGTGGTTGATCCACACATTGCCGGCTTCCAGGCGATCGGCGGTGCGCATGGCGTTCGAGATGTTCGAAGTGTAGATGCCGGAGGCCAGTCCGTAGCGCACGTCATTGGCTTCTGCGATCATCTTCTCGTAGTCGCTCCAGCGGATCATGCTCATCACGGGGCCAAAGATTTCTTCCTGTGCGATGCGCATCGTGTTGTCGGCCTCGAAGACGGTCGGCTCCACAAAATAGCCGTGATCGCAATTCTCCACGTTCACCCGCGAGCCGCCCGTCAGCAGTTTTGCGCCCTCGCTCTTGCCGATATCGATGTAATTGAGCACGCGGTTGCCCTGCGTCGCAGACACTGCGCAGCTCACTTTGCTGTCACGGTGCATGGGATTGCCCACCTTGACGCGGCTGGCGGCGTTGGCCAGCTTGTCGACGAAGGACTGGTAAATATCGTCATGCACGAAGATGCGCGTGCCGGCCAGGCAGGACTGGCCATTGCAGAAGGTGCCGGCGAACATGACGTTGTCCACCACCGCGTCCAGGTCGTCCACGTCCGGGAAGATGATGTTCGGGCTCTTGCCGCCCAGTTCCAGCGATACCGGTACCAGGCGGTCGGCGCCTGCGCGGGCAACGATGCGGCCCATTTCCGAGCTGCCGGTGAAGGAAATCTTCCGCACTGCCGGATGGCGCGTCAGTGCCGCACCGACTTCCTCGCCATAACCCGGCACGATATTGATCACGCCCGGCGGGAAGATCTTGCCGGCGATTTCCGCGAACTCCATCGTCGACAGGGACGCGTTTTCATCCGGCTTCAGGACGATGGTATTGCCCGCTGCCAGGGCCGGGGCCACCTTGAGGGCGACCATGATGGCGGGCACGTTCCAGGGAATGATCTGGCCGATGATGCCGATCGGTTCGCGCTTGGCCAGCAGGTAGCCGTTGGGAATAGGGCGGCCGAAGCCCTCGTGGGTCAGGATCGCGCCTGCGAAATAACGGTATTGTTCGATCGCGATCTTATAGTCGAGCATGACTTCGTTGAAGACTCGGCCAATGTCGCACACATCGATCGCGGTGAGACGTTCGATATCGGCTTCCAGCGCGTCGGCCAGTTTCAGCAGCAGCTTGGAACGCTCTTCATAGCTGGTCGCTTTCCAGCCCGGGAA
The DNA here is from genome assembly GCA_036404755.1 of Pseudoduganella sp. GTDB lineage: Bacteria > Pseudomonadota > Gammaproteobacteria > Burkholderiales > Burkholderiaceae_D > Rugamonas. The sequence continues at coordinate 2,660 of DASWYX010000552.1, read as the reverse complement.
GGCCGCGCCGGCGGCGGCTACCGCGGCATCGATGTCTTCGGGCTGGCAGCGCGCGACCTCCGCAAGATGGGCGCCGGTCGACGCGTTGATCGCCGCGAACGTGGCGCCTTTGACGGCCGTGAATTTGCCGCCGACGTAGGCGCCGTAAGTCTCTTTCAGTTTCAGTTCCATGATGTCTCCGTTGGTTTCAGCGAGTGCTGCACTGACAGCAAGAGTGCCCGTTGCGCTGCCTGAGCGATATCGCAGCCGCGCCATCGCCATCAGTTGCGCGCCAACTTTTGCGCGGCACAGGCATCGAGGTGCGCAGAATCGTATAATCTTCAAGAGACTTCATCAGGAGCTTCGGCAATGTCGAACGTGATTACAGCGCAATCTTTATATTCCGGCACATGGCCGGAAGAGGCGCTGGTCACCTGCACGACGGATCTGTCCGAGGCATATAGCGCCATCAGCCGCGTCTACTGCCCTCATCGCTTCCAGGCGCAGGACCCGGCGCCAACGGAACCCGTGATCATGCACAGCCTGCAGGGGCGCCATATCGGGGTTTCGCATTTCGCCTACGGCACGCCGATTCACATCGCCTCCGATGAGTTCAACTCCTTCTTCATGGTGCTGACGACGGCGAAGGGCAGTGCGCGCATTTCATCTGCGGCGGAATACAGTGCGGGCGAAGCCGGGCTGACGGTGATCGCTTCGCCGCAGACAAGGTGGAGCTTCGACTATTCAGGCGACAATGAGCAGATTGTCACCTGTATCGACGCGAAACGATTGACCGACTTTGCCGTGAGCATGCTCGGTCATTCGAGCGCCGCGGAGCTGAAGTTCGAACTGCAGATGCGGGACCCGCAGCTGCGGCGCAGGTGGCTGCTGGAGCTGGAGAACCTGCGCGGATTGCTCGACCCGGCCACCCCTGAACGGACGCGGTCGATGTTGTTGCCGCGATCCGAAGAAATGCTGATGCTGATGCTGCTGCTGGACCAGCCGGGCAGCCTGTCGGATCTCGGGTCAGTCAGAAGCGAGTCGACGCCGGCCTGCCTGAGGCGCGCGCTGGCATATATCGAAGAAAATCTCGATGGCGCCCTCACGCTCGAATCCATTGCGGCGGCGGCATGCTGCAGTATCCGCTCCCTGCAGCGCGTGTTCCGTACCTGCCGCGATATTTCGGTGACCCTGTACGTAAAGGAACGCCGCCTGCGTCGTGTGCGCGATGAGCTGCTGAATGCGACGCCGGCCATGTCGGTCACCAGCGTGGCGCTGCGCTGGGGCTTCAACCACCTGGGGCAGTTTGCGGCAGACTATCGCGCCATGCATGGCGAGCAGCCGTCAGACACGCTGCGTCGCGGACAGGACCGGTATTAGCCTGCTCAGTCAGACCGGCTGCTGGTCGTGAAGCGCTTCCGGTATTCACGCGGCGACACTTTCAGAACGCGGGCAAACGCTGCCCTCAACTGTTCCTCGCCGCCGTAGCCGCACTTTTCCGCAATCAGTTCGATGCGCTCGCCCGTGTCTTCCAGCAGGCGGCGGGCCGAGTCAAGGCGGATCGCTTCCACCGCCTTGGCCGGGGTTTGTCCGCGCTTGCCGGCATAGGCGCGCGAGAAGTTGCGCACGCTCATGTGCATGCGCTCCGCCAGTGCTTCCACGCGCAGGTCGGCGGTCAGGTTGTCGGCAATCCAGCGGTCAAGGGCGGCAAAGGCGTCCGCATCGGATTCATCCTGGGCCGCCAGCAGGGCGCTGTATTGCGACTGGCCTCCCGCGCGTTTGAGGTAGACCACCAGCATGCGCGCCACGCCCAGTGCCACGTCCCGGCCGCAGTCTTCCTCGATCAGCGCCAGCGCCAGGTCGATGCCCGTGGTCACTCCGGCAGAGGACCAGATGCGGCCATCGCGGACGAAGATCGCGTCCGGCTCCACCTGCCCGCCGGGATGGCGCTGCGCCAGCAGAGGCGCGTACATCCAGTGCGTGGCGGCACGCCGTCCCTGCAGGACACCGGCGGCGGCCAGCAGAAAACTTCCCACGCAGACCGAGCATACGCGCTTGCACGCGGAAGCACGCAGGGCTACCCAATCCAGCAGCGCGGTGTCACGCGTCACATCGTCCACGTGAAAGGCGCCGGGCACGATCAGGGTGTCGATTTGCGCCGCATCCACGCTGTCTAGCCGTTCGGTGAGCAGAGGAACCCCATCAGCGGTGTCGATCAGGCCACCTTGCGCGGATACCACCGTGCACTTATAGCTGATCCTTTGCTTGCGCGCCTCGCCAAACTCGGTGGCGATACGGAACGCCGCCAGCGGACCGCCCAGGTCCAGCATGGACACGCCCGCATAGGCGGCAATGACGATGTGTTTTTCCTTGCTCATCCCCGCATGATGCGCCCGGACGGCCACGCATCGCAAGAGCGCTGGCCGAGATTCTGGGTTTTATGTCATTTCGGTCGGAACCTTAACTACTTACACTTTCCTTGACCGCCAACAACTCGGGCGGCTTTGAACCTTAGGAGATAGAACACCATGACCAGCGTTGACCAAACTGCCGCAGGAGTCCTGCTTGCCCTGCTGGATTCCCAGCTAATGGAAGGAACCGTGGACACCGATGCATTCCTCCGGCAAGCCGCGGCGCTTGGCGACGGGGATGCGGCAGCCCGTGCGCAAAAGCTTGTAGCC
>DASWYX010000551.1:0-8914 GCA_036404755.1 Pseudoduganella sp. | reverse complement strand
CGCTGCCGGTAAACCTCTGCTGCAAAGTCGATAAAGGCCCGTACCTTGGGCGACATGTGGCGGTTCTGCGGATACAGCGCGAACAGTTCGCGCGGTTTCAGGCGCCAGCCGGGCATCACCTGGACCAGATCGCCGCGCTGCAGATCCTCGCTCACGAGAAAGGCCGCGGCTGCGGTAATGCCGGCGCCCGCCAGCACCGCACGGCGCAGCGCGATGGCCGTATTGGCCTGCAACTGGCCGCGTACCGTTACGGCCTGCTGTTCGCCCTGCGGACCAGTGAATGTCCATTCCCAGGGCCGCTGGGCCTGCGTGTAGACCAGGCAGTTGTGCTGTGCCAGATCTCCAGGCGTGGCCGGCGCGCCGTGCTTGCGCAGATAGGCTGGGCTGGCCACCAGCAGCACCGGGCTTTCGCCCAGCCGCCGTGCGACAAGCGTGGAGTCGGGCAGTGTGCGCGCCAGGCGCAGGCCGACATCGAAGCCTTCTTCGATCAGGTCCACCATGCGGTCATTGCAGACCAGATCGATGGTGAACTCGGGATAGGCTGCCAGAAGTCCGGCAGCCATTGCGCCAGCTCCATCGAGCCGAAGGCCATCGGGGCATTGATGCGCAAGCTGCCGGAAGGCCGCGACTGAAGACGGCAGGCGTTACGGTCCGCTTCCTCAAGGGCGTCCAGTATCTGGCGCGAAGCTTCGTAATAATCGCGGCCCGCGTCGGTCAGGGCGAAGCGGCGCGTGGTGCGGTTCAGCAGTTGTACGCCGAGATGTGCTTCGAGCTGGCGGATCTGGCGCGAAACGATGGTGTGGGAAATGCCCATCGCATTGGCGGCCGCGGTGAAGCCGCCCAGCTCCACCACGCGGCGCAGGGCGCGCAGCGCCGCCAGTTGATCCATTTATTTGAAGCGCTGGCCGTCCAGCGGGAAACCTTTGATGAACTCGGAAGCGGGCAGGCGCTTGCCGCCTGGCTTCTGCAGTTCGGTCAGGCGCAGCGAACCGGTGCCGCAGGCGACCACGATGCCGTGCTGCGCATCGGAGGCCAGCACTTGGCCCGGCTCGGCGCTGCTGCCGCCGTCCAACACTTCAGCGCCCCACAGCTTGACGGTGGTGCCGTTCACGTCCGCATGCGCGCCGGGGAAGGGATTGAAGGCGCGGATCTTGCGGCTGATTTCACGCGCGGATTGGGTGAAGTCCAGCACCGCTTCTTCTTTCGCAATCTTGGCCGCATAAGTGATGCCATGCTCCGGCTGCGGCACGGCTTCGATAATGCCTTGCTCCATCTTGTGCAGCACCTTCACGCACATCTGTGCGCCCATGGCCGCCAGGCGGTCGTGCAGGATGGCGGTGGTGTCCTGCGGGCCGATCGGCGTGCGCTCGATCAGCAGCATGGGGCCGGTGTCCAGGCCTTCTTCCATCTGCATGATGGTCACGCCGGTCTCGGCATCGCCCGCTTCGATGGCGCGATGGATGGGCGCGGCGCCGCGCCAGCGCGGCAGCACGGAACCGTGGATATTGATGCAGGGCTTGATGTCGAGGGTGCTGCGCGGCAGGATCAGGCCATACGCCGCCACCACCATCACGTCGTAGTCCGTGGCCAGCAGGCGCTCATGCGCTTCCTTCGCTTCGGCCGCGCGCTGCGGATCTTTCGCATCCATGCGCAGGGACAGCGGCTGGGCTACCGGCAGGCCATGCTTGATCGCATATTGCTTGACGGGGGAAGGCTGCAGCTGCAGGCCGCGTCCCGCAGGGCGATCCGGCTGGGTCAGCACCAGGGGAATTTCGAAACCTGCCTCATGCAGGGCCTGCAATGCAACGGCTGCGAATTCAGGCGTACCCGCGAAGATGACTTTCATAATGTGCCCCCAGAAGGAAATTAACGGCGGCCGCCGGCGCGCTGCGCACCGCGTGCTTCGCGCTCTTCCTTCTGCAGTTTGGTCTTGATACGGTTACGTTTCAAGGGAGACAGGTATTCAACGAAGACTTTGCCCATCAGGTGATCCATCTCGTGCTGGATGCAGACGGCCAGCAGGCCGTCGGCGTCGACCTCGAACGGTTCGCCTTTCACGTTGTAAGCGCGGACCTTGACGCGGGCAGGGCGCTCGACGCCGTCATAAATGCCGGGCACGGACAGGCAGCCTTCGTCGTACACCTGCTTCTCTTCGCTGGACCACAGGATCTCGGGATTGATGAAAACGGTCAGGCCCGATTTATCTTCCGATACGTCGATCACGATCACGCGCTCATGCACATCCACCTGGGTCGCTGCCAGGCCGATACCCGGCGCTTCGTACATGGTTTCAGCCATATCCTGCGCGAGTTTGGCGATGCGCTCGTCAAACACGGCGACGGGTTTGGCCACCTTGTGCAGGCGGGGATCAGGATAGCGAAGGATGTTCAGTTTCGACATTAGACTTGACGACTCGATAATAAAGGGCTGAAAGAACGGGGCAAAAAGCAACACGCACAACGGTCTGTGCAATGTAGTTTCTCTTGCTAGTTCAGGGTAATAAGGGCAGAATTTGATGCACTTCGGCAAGCCTTCCCAGGCTGTCCGTCATGCCGACTTAACGGACATATTCATGAAAAATTTTAGCACAGACCGCGTTCGCCTGTTGACGGCAGCCCTGATTTACGGTGTGACGGCCCTCACGGCCCACGCCAAAACGATTCAATGCGAATTCAAGCCTAACGCTCCAGACAGCCATACCGTCGTCAAAGGCGACACGCTGTGGGACATCTCCGGCGCCTTCCTCGAAAAGCCCTGGTGCTGGCCGCAGGTGTGGGGCATGAACAAGGAGGAGATCGCCAATCCGCACTGGATTTATCCAGGCCAGGTAATCTGGTTCGACCGCGCGGCAGGCCGCCTGCGGCTCGGCAACAAGATCGACGCCAATGGCGGCGGCGGCGATTACAGGCTGTCGCCGCAATTGCGCATGCAGGGCCTGGGCAAGGACGCCGTGCAGTCCATCCCGTCCGGCGCGATCGAACCGTTCCTGAGCCAGCCGCTGATCATCGAGGACGATGAGCTGAAGAATGCGCCGCGCATTATCGCCACCCGCGAGAACCGCGTGTTCCTGGGCAAGGATGACAAGGCTTATGTGCGTGGCGAACTGAAAGGCGGTACGTCCTTCCAGGTCTTCCGTCCGGGCAAGCCGCTGAAGGACCCAGTCACCAAGCAGGTCGTGGGCCAGGAAGCGTTCTATCTCGGCACGCTCAAGCTGTCGCAGGAAGCCGACAAGGGTTCCGATGTGCACACCTTCACGGTCGCCAGCGCGAAGGAAGAAATGGGCAAGGGTGACTTGCTGATGGCAATGCCGCCGATGCCGATGCAGAACTATGTGCCGCATCCGCCGGAAGTGGATGTGAACGCACATGTGCTGGCGATCTATGGCGGCGTAACGCACGCCGGCCAGAACCAGGTTGTCAGTATTAATCGCGGAAAGCTTGACGGACTCGATATCGGATCCGTATTGCAGCTGTACCATCGTGGCAAGGAAGTCTCCGATCCGGGCGGCGATAAAGGCTGGTTCGGCATGCGGGACCCCAAGGTCAAGCTGCCGGATGAACAAGTGGGCAGCTTGTTTATCTTCCGCGTGTTCAAGCACATTTCGTACGGCTTGATCATGCAGGTGACGGAACCTGTTGAGGTGGGCGACGTCGCCAAATCGGCGGAGTAAATCCCATGGCCGTGCAGGACACGGTTTCTTCCCCCTCCAGCCGCCAGGACCTTTCCAGCCTGGCGGACTGGCTGCGCCTGGCACGCACGCCGGGTATCACGCGCCTTACGGCGAATCTTCTTCTTGCTGAATATGGCAGCCCGCAGGCGGTGCTTGCCGCGGCGCGGCAGGTGCTCGCCTCCTCCCTCCACGGCGCGTCTTCTTCCGCCGCGGCCGGCTCGTCATCCTTCCCCCTAGCAGCCAGCAACCCCGTTGCCGCCAGCCGCCCGTTTGCCACCGACAGTCCCGTCCCTCCGCGTCCCACCGCCGCCGCGGACCTGCCCTCGGCAGCGCGCGCTTACCGCAGCGACGCCCACGCCGCTGCCGCCGACCGCGACGACCGCGACGACCGCACCGCGTCAGCCGACGCCCGCAACGACAGCGTCAGCACCGAAGGCCGCGAAGGCAACGACGACCGCGACGGCCGGGATAACAGCGTCGGCAGCGAAGGCCGTCGCGATGACAGCGACCACCAGGACGACAGCGACGACCAGGGCGACAGCGCCCGCGACGCTCGCACCGGCCGCGACGACTGCGAGGGCAGCGACGGCCGCGACGGCAGCGCGTCAGGCGACCGCGTTGCGCTGAACGCCGGCCGCGTCGGCTGGATGGGGGGAGACAGTAGCGGTGCCAACGCGCATGGCGCGGGCGACGTTGCGGGCGGCGAGGGCGGTAGTGGCGCCGCGCGGAGTTCGGAGCACGCTGGCTGGCCGGATGATGGGAGCGACGATGGCAGCGGGCGCAGCGCGGGTGACGCTGGCGGCACGGGCAGCACGAGCGACGTTGGCGGCACGGGCGTCGCAGGTGGGGGCGACAGCGCGAGGTGGGACGCGGCGCGCGATGACGATAGCGATGGCGGTGGCGCGGACGCGGGCGAGGCAGGCGCAGAGGAGGCAGAGGCAGGCGCAGGAGAGGCAGAGGCTGGCGCTGGGAGCGCGAAGCTGCGCAAGCGCATCGTGGTGCGCGAAGGCGACAAGGTGCAGATGACTCTCGCGGCAGCGAAGCTGTTGTGTGCGTCTCTGCCGGGTGAAGTGCGGCGCGAGCTGGAGGCTGCGAAGCTGTGGCTGCAAGGCGAAGGCAACATCATCATCACGCAGGCGGACAAGGAGTATCCGCCGCTGCTGCGCCATATCCCCGACCCGCCGCTGGTGCTGTATGTGAAAGGCAAGATAGAGCTACTGCAAAACGATGCGCTGGCGATCGTGGGCAGCCGCAACGCCACGCACCAGGGCAGGACGCACGCCGAAGACATCGCGCGCGCAGTCAGCAGTGAAGGCATGACGATCGTGTCCGGCCTCGCGCTGGGCATCGATGCCGCCGCGCACACGGGCGGGCTGCATGCCAAAGGCGGCACGATCGCTGTGGTAGGCACGGGCATCGACCGCATCTATCCCGCCCGCAACGCCGACCTCGCGCGTGCGATCGCGCAGGAGGGATGCCTGGTCAGCGAATTCGCCTTAGGCGCACCCGCCAGGCCGCACAACTTTCCCATCAGGAACCGCATCATTGCGGGGATCGCGCGCGCCACGCTGGTAGTGGAAGCGACGGCGCGTTCGGGCTCGCGCATCACGGCCCATCAGGCCATGCATTTCGGACGCGAAGTGCTGGTGATGCCAGGCTCCGTGCAGAGCCCTTTCAGCCAGGGCAGCCACGCGCTGATACGTGAAGGCGCGCGCCTTGCAGGCTGTGCGCAGCATGTGCTGGAAGACCTTGGCCTGCGTGCGCCGGAGAGCATTTCATTCATGTTGACAGGAACTGCAAGCGAGTTGCTGGAGCAACTAAGTTTCGATCCAATTAGTGCCGATGAATTAGCAACAAGGTTGCAACTTGACCCAGCGCAAACGCAGGCGAGTTTGTTGGCATTAGAGCTAGCAGGTGTGGTGGAAAGGCTGCCTGGCGGGGCTTTCCAGCGTGCGAAATGACGGGCACAGCCGTGCAGGGCTTGTGCCGTTCCGAATTCAAATGCTAGAGTAGCGCCATGTTTGACATCCTAGTTTATCTGTACGAGACCTATTACCGCCCTGATGCCTGCCCTGAACCCGCGGCATTGGCAAAGAAGCTCTCCGCCGTCGGTTTCGACGACGTGGAGATTTCCGAGGCGCTGGTCTGGCTCAACGACCTGACTGAAATGGCAGGCGTCGAGCACTCGCTGACGTCCGCATCGCGCGGCACGCGCTTCTACGTGCGTCAGGAACAGGACTTCCTCGGCTCGCAGGCGATCGGCTTCATCCAGTTCCTGGAGAGCGCCGGCGTGCTGTCGCCCCTGCAGCGCGAAATCGTCATCGAGCGCGCGCTGGCGCTGGAAGAAGCCCCCGTATCGCTGGGCAAGCTGAAAATCATCGTATTGATGTTGTTGTGGAGCCAAGGTAAGGAACCGGACGCGCTGATGTTCGACGACCTGTTCGGCTCCGAAGAGGATCAGGCCCCGCGCCTGTTGCATTGATTGCATCTCCTGGCTGCGATTGACCTCTCGCACGCCGTTTCCGTAATATATTTGAAGCATTGTGCCGCCGACATCGCGTCCGGCGGAATGCGTTCACTTGCGAATGTTGTATCATGCGCCCTGCCGCATACAACCCAAAGCATTTTCGAGAACTATAAATATGAGTAAAACCCTCATCATCGCCGAGAAACCTTCCGTCGCGAACGATATCGCGAAGGCGCTTGGCGGCTTCAGCAAGCACGATGAGTATTTCGAGTCCGACGAGTACGTGCTGTCCTCGGCGGTCGGTCACCTGCTGGAAATCGCCGTGCCGGAAGAGCACGACGTCAAGCGCGGGAAGTGGACGTTCACCCATCTGCCGGTGATTCCCCCTTACTTCGCCCTGAATCCGATTGCCAAGACCGAATCCCGCCTGAAGGTTCTGAACAAGCTGATCAAGCGCAAGGACGTAACCGCCCTGATTAACGCATGCGACGCGGGCCGCGAAGGTGAACTGATCTTCCGCCTGATCGCACAGAACGCGAAAGCCAAGCAGCCGATCAAGCGCCTGTGGCTGCAGTCGATGACTCCGAATGCCATCCGCGAAGGCTTCGCGCACCTGCGCAGCGACGACGAAATGCTCCCGCTGGCCGATGCCGCCCGCTGCCGCTCCGAAGCCGACTGGCTGATCGGCATCAACGGCACGCGCGCCATGACCGCCTTCAATTCGAAGGAGGGCGGCTTCTACCTGACGACCGTGGGCCGCGTGCAGACGCCGACGCTGTCCATCGTGGTCGAGCGCGAAGAAAAGATCAAGAAGTTCGTGCCGCGCGACTACTGGGAAGTGCGCGCCGAATTCGTGTGCGCCGCCGGCGTGTACGAAGGCCGTTGGCTGGATACGAACTTCAAGAAAGACGAAACCGATCCCGAGCGGCGCGCCGAGCGCCTGTGGAGCAAGGCCGCCGCCGATTCGATCGCGCTGGCCTGCAAGGGCAAGCCGGGCAATGTGACCGAGGAATCGAAGCCGACGACTTCCATGTCGCCGGGCCTGTTCGACCTGACCTCGCTGCAGCGTGAAGCCAACTCCCGCTTCGGCTTCTCCGCCAAGAATACCCTGGGCCTGGCGCAGGCGTTGTACGAGAAGCACAAGGTGCTGACGTATCCTCGTACCGATTCGCGCCACCTGCCGGAAGACTACCTGCCGACCGTGAAGTCCACTCTGGAAGTCATCAAGGAAAACAATAACTACAACAAGTTCGCCAAGCAGATCCTGGACAAGGGCTGGGTCAAGCCGAACAAGCGCATCTTCGACAACACGAAGATCAGCGACCACTTCGCGATCATCCCGACCGGCATCCAGCCGAAGAACCTGTCCGAACCGGAACAGAAGCTGTACGACCTGGTTACGCGCCGCTTCATGGCCGTGTTCTTCCCGGCCGCTGAATTCCAGGTGACCACGCGCTTCACCGAAGTGGCGGGCCACCAGTTCAAGACCGAAGGCAAGGTGATGACCAATCCGGGCTGGTTGGCCATCTATGGCAAGGACGCTGCAAGCGACGACGACAAGGAAGCCAGCGGCAACCTGGTGCCGGTCGCGAAGGGCGAGAAGGTCCATACCGAAAAAGTCACGGCGAACGGCCTGGTCACCAAGCCGCCTGCACGCTACACGGAAGCGACGCTGTTGTCCGCGATGGAAACCGCCGGCAAGCTGGTGGACTCGGACGAACTGCGCGATGCGATGGCCGGCAAGGGCCTGGGCACGCCGGCAACGCGTGCCGCCATCATCGAGGGCCTGCTAACCGAAAAGTACCTGCTGCGCGAAGGCCGCGAACTGATGCCGACGGCGAAAGCCTTCCAGCTCATGACGCTGCTGCGCGGCCTGGGCGTGAACGAACTGACCGCGCCGGAACTGACGGGCGAGTGGGAATACAAGCTGTCGCAGATGGAAAAGGGCAGGATCTCGCGTGAAGAGTTCATGCGCGAAATCGCGCAGATGACCCAGATCATCGTCAAGCGCGCCAAGGAATACGACAACGACACGATTCCGGGCGATTACGCCACGCTGAAGGCGCCGTGCCCGAACTGCGGCGGCGTGGTGAAGGAAAACTATCGCCGCTTCGCCTGCACCAAGTGCGAGTTCTCGATGTCGAAAACGCCTGGCGGCCGCCAGTTCGAAATCGAGGAAGTGGAAGAGCTGCTGCGCGAGCGCACCATCGGCCCGCTGCAAGGCTTCCGCTCCAAGATGGGCCGTCCGTTCGCAGCCATCCTGCGCATCGTGCGCGATGAAGAGATCAAGAACTTCAAGCTGGAATTCGATTTCGGCCAGAACGACGAGGAAGGCGAGGACGGCGAAGGCGTCGATTTCACCGGCCAGACGCCGCTCGGCCCGTGCCCGAAGTGCAATGCGGGCGTGTACGAAATGGGCCTGGCCTATGTTTGCGAGAACCAGGTCGCCAAGCCAAAGACCTGCGACTTCCGCAGCGGCCGCATCATCCTGCAACAGGAGATCCTGCCGGAGCAGATGGCCAAGCTGCTCAACGACGGCAAGACCGACCTGCTGCCGGGCTTCATCTCGCAGCGTACGCGCCGTCCGTTCAAGGCCTTCCTCGTGAGGGGCAAGGACGGCAAGATCAGCTTCGAGTTCGAAGAGCGCAAGGCCAAGCCGGCTGCCAAGGGCAAGGCTGCAGCAAAGGAGGGCGAAGGCGCAGCGGCGCCGGCGGCCGACGAGGCGGCAGCACCGGCAGCGAAGAAGCCCGCTGCGAAAAAAGCTGCGACGAAGACCG
>DASWYX010000550.1:0-2604 GCA_036404755.1 Pseudoduganella sp. | reverse complement strand
CGGGGCTGCTGGCGCGGTGGGAGTGAAACCCAACCCCGGGGTCAGACCCTTGGGACTCGGCGTCCCCGTCTGACCCCGGTTTTAGGTTCAAGGCAAAGTCAGAATCACCTTAACCGTATCATCCACCGCCGACTTATCGATATACCCGATCGCCTTCGGATCATCGGCCACCGCCTTCTTCACCTCGGCGTTCGACTTGAACTCCTTTGGCGGCGTGGCCTTGCCGGTGAAGACCAGCTTGGACCAGATGGCTTTCACCTGGGCCGGGTCCTTGTCCGCGATCTTCTGGTAGAAGTCGGTGCGGATCTTGGAGCCCTCGCCCTGGTCGATAGGCGTGAACATAGCCGATTTGCCGAGGAAGAATTGCGATGCCTGTTCCGAGAACATGCGCGTGGCCGGGTTCTCCTTGTTGACGATCACGACGATTTCAGCCGATGCGGGCAGCAGGGCGCCGCCCAGTGCAGCCGCGAGGAGGATGCTCAGGATTTTTTTCATGGCCATCTCCTCAGAACACGAAATCGACGCCGGCGGCGATCACGTCGACCGTCTTGGTGTAGACGGCCGGGCCGAACACCAGGGTGCCGCTCTTCGCGGTCGGCTTCACGCGGTCATACTGCACCTTCAGCGCGAGTGACTTGGCGAAGTCCCAGCGCAGGCCGACCAGGTCCGTGCTCTGGGCCGGAGCGGTGAGGAATTGCGCGACCGGTGCCGCCAATGCGGCCGGCAGCGCCGGCGCCTTGATCTTCTGCTCGGCGCCATTGGTATGGGCGTGGGCATAGTAGGGCAGTACTTTGCCGAAGCGGTAGCCGGCCATCGCGTACCAGGAATTCGATTGCGGGATATAGGTCGCGTCCTGCGCGCGGCGCTGGGCGTATTCGGCCTGGGCCACGACGTTCTGCCAGTCCATGGTCATGCCCACGGAGGTAAAGCTCATGTGCTTGCCGCCCTTGGTGGTCATGTCCCTGGCCAGCTGGCTGAAGCCGAAGCGGGTCAGCGTATCGGTCAGGTTGTTCAGCAGGGTGAAGTCGTTGACTTCGATCTTGGCGCGCATGTGCGCGGCGCGGACCGTGAACGGCCCGTGTTCGGCGGAGACGGCCAGGCCCCAGGCCGGCGCGTCATAGTGCGTCACATTGCCGCCGCCGGCGGCCACGAACAGCTTGCCGCTGCTCTTGCCGACGAAGGCTTGCGCCGTCACGTTGGTGTCGCCAAAGGCGTGCTGCCAGTTGATGTCGGCGCCGTCCACATTTTCCAGCGGTTCCTGGCCATACAGCTCGACCGGCGGACGCATCATCGTGTTGGCATAGCCCACGTTCTGGTAGTCGGAGATCAGGAAGGCCGGGATGATGGTGCGGCCCACGCGCACGCTGGTTTCATCGTTCAGCTTGTATTTCAGGAAGCCCCAGGTCAGTTCGGTGGTGAACTGCTCGCTGGTAGTCTTGCGGGTCAGCACCTGCACGGTGGCCGACAGCTGCGGCGTCATCGTGTAGGTGGCTTGCAGGCCGAGGTTGGTATCCAGGCCCAGGCGCGGCGAATCGCCCACGCCGGATTGCTGATTGTAGCGGACAAACTTCACCTCATCGGTGTTGGTCTTGGCGGCGCCAAGCGTGCCAAAACCGCTGATGCTGAGGTTGCCGTCGCCCAAGGTACCCGCCTGGGCCGGCAGCCAGGCGGCTGCGGACAGGACGGATGCGACGATAAGTTTCTTCTTCATAAGTGGTGTTCCCGATTTGATTTTATATGCCCCGCACCTGTTTGCAGCACGATCGTGCTATTTGTTGGTGCACTGCGAGAGGTCCGGAGTGCCGTATGGGCGGCAGTTGCCCACGATAAATGAAACCAGTTGAATTCAGGAACTAATTTCGGCGAAGTAGTAGGGTTTTACTAATTTTTGTGGGCAAAATTGAGACATCAATTGTGATAGTTGCACTGTTGCAGTGCATGAATTATCGCCGGATGGCGGCGGCGCATTTTGCGGTGCAGGGATTACAATAGCGGCTTCTTTCCCCTTCTTATGCAAGAGAGCATTCATGGCCGTCAATTCCCCCATTCCTGTCGCCTCCGATCTGAAACCTGTTGCCGGTATTGACATCGGCTATGCCGAAGCGGGCATCAAGAAGCCGAACCGCAAGGACGTACTGGTCATGAAGCTGGCGGATGGCGCCACGGTATCGGGCGTGTTCACGCTGAACCGCTTCTGCGCCGCGCCGGTGCAGATTTCGAAGGACAACCTGGCGGCGGTGAAGGCGGGCGGCAAGCCGATCCGCGCCCTGATGGTCAACACCGGCAACGCCAATGCCGGCACCGGCGAAGCGGGCCTGGCCAATGCGCGCGCGACCTGCGAAGCGCTGGCCGCCGAACTGGGCTGCGATGCGCAGCAGGTACTGCCTTTCTCCACTGGCGTGATCCTGGAGCCGCTGCCGGTCGAAAAAATCAAGGCGGGCCTGCCGAAAGCCGTGCAGAACATGAAAGCCGACAACTGGTTCAACGCCGCCGAAGCCATCATGACCACGGACACGCAGCCGAAGGCCGGCTCGCGTACCGTGCAGATTGCCGGCCACAGCGTGACCATGACCGGCATCTCCAAAGGCGCCGGCATGATCAAGC
>DASWYX010000549.1:0-2523 GCA_036404755.1 Pseudoduganella sp. | reverse complement strand
ACATCGCCATTAAATTCAAAAGAATCGCTGCCGCCTGCGCGCTGGCATTGGTCACCTTCAGCACTGCAGGTGCCTGGGCCCAATCGGCGGAAGGCCACCCCGAATGGCCAGGCGCGGGCCAGCTTTTTGTTGGTACCAACTACCAGCCCTTCGACCGTAGCGGCCGCGAGCAGATCGAGCGAGACATCCAGCGCATGAAGCAGGCAGGAATGAAGGTTGTGCGCATGGGCGATCTGGCGTGGGACGCCTTCGAGCCGGCCGAAGGAAAATTCGACTTCAGACTGTTCGACTGGATCATGGACCGGATGCAGGCCGCCGGCCTGAAGGTCATCATGGACATCCCGGGCCAGCCGGCGCCGGTCTGGCTCCATAAGAAGTACCCGGGGGTCGACATCGTGACCGAGCGCGGCACGCGCCTCGATCCCGCCGAACGGTATATGGACGACACCAGCGACCCGAACTACCGGCGCTTGCTGGTTCGGCTGGCCGACACGATGACCAGGCGTTACGCGAAGCACCCGGCGCTGTTTGCCATCGGCTACAACAATGAGATCGGCAACGGCATGGTGTCGTATTCCGAGGCTGACCGCAAGCATTTCATCAGCTGGCTGCAGCGCAAGTACGGCACCATCGCCGCGCTGAACAAGGCCTGGGCCACGCAGCGCTGGTCGCGCCACCTGAACACCTGGGACGAGGTACGCCTGCCGTACATCGACGGCGTTGGCCCATATGAACGCTACCTCGACATGCGGCGTTTCTGGTCGGACCAAACCGTTCAAATACTGCAGCTGCTGGAAGCGGTGCGCAAGAAGAACGTGCCGGACAAGCCCGCCATCTCCAACCTGTGGGACAGCGCCGGGCGCAAGGGTTTCGACATGCTGGCCACCTACCGCAACTATGTGAGCTATGGCGCGATGGGTTTCTACCCCGGCGATCCACTGAGCGCCGGCTTTGAATCGACGATGATGCGCGCCGGCATGAAGGCGCCGATCTGGTTCAACGAATTCACTGCCGGTGGCCCCGGTTTCTACGGCACCCCGGGCCGCTCGCGCATGTGGGCGCACTTCGGCCTGCTGATGGGCGCGCAGGCGGTGATGCCCTGGACCTGGCACAGCCACCACGGCGGCGAGGAACAGGCGCTGTTCGGCCTGATCGACCAGGACGACCGGCCTTCCTGGAAGCTCGACGAATTCGCCACCATCGCGCTGGAATTCGCAAAGCTGGAAAAGCTGGGCTTCCCCCGCCTGCAACAGCCCCAGGTCGCCATCGCCTACTCGTTCGACAACATCATCGCCACCAATCTGCCGAAGGAAGGCATGAACAATACGGTGCGGCCTTACATCAATCCGGGCTACATGAAGCAGGCACATAACGCTTACGAGCCGCTGTTCAAGGACAATGTCGACGTGGCGATCATTCACGTCGCCCACGAAGACCTGAGCCGCTACAAGCTGGTGATCGTTCCCGGCCTGTATCTGCTCGATGCGGCGTCGACCGCCAGTCTGCGCAAGTTCGTGTCCGACGGCGGTACGGTCATCATGACCGCGCAGTCGGCCAAGGTGAATGACAACAATCAGTGGCATGACAGCCCGCTGCCCGGCGGCCTGACGGACGTGTTCGGCCTGCGCACCAACGCTTTCTACAGCGCCGGTACGCTGCAGACCACGATCAACGGCGCAGAGGTCAAGGCCGAACTGGGCGCCTACGAGGTGCTGGAACCGTCCACCGCCGAAGTGCTGGCAAGCTTTGCCAATGTCGACGGCAAGCCGCCCGCCATCACGGCCAACCGCTACGGCAAGGGACGCGCCATCTACGTCGCCACGGCCGCGCATCCGCAGCTCATGCGCCCCTTGTACCGCCAGCTTTACGCGAGCCTGGGCATTGCACCGGGGCCGCAAACGCCGGACGGTGTCTATGCGCGTGTCGTGGAGGGCCGTACCCTCTACGTCAACACCACGGGCGAGCCCAAGGACGTAACGCTGGAGGGCGCTAAGCACGGCGTGCTGACCGGGAAGGACTGGCCGGGCGTGCTGCGCCTGGAAGCCCTGGGTGTCGACCTGCTCGAGCAGTGACGTTGGGGGCGGCCACTGGGCCGCCTGCCGTGCGAAACATTACTTCCTTGGCGTGAGCCTCAGCATCACGATGTCACGACCGGGGATCGTCACCTGTAGCGGCGTTGCGGTAGTACCTGCCGCCTTGCCTGCCCACAGGTCGCGAATGTCATAGGCCGCAGCGGAAAAGTCTACATTGCGGCCGCTGACGTCGTCGCCGATGGCGTGCTTGCGCCACTCATGGGAAATCTTCTTCGGCGCGTCGCTGCGGTTCAGGAACGCGATGGCCCAGTCGCCGTTCACCAGCGGCTTGGCCCAATACTCGAGGCCTGGCGCCTTGTAGAAAGCGAAGCCCTGGATGCCGAGTGCGTCCTGGTCCACGGCGATGACGTCACGGTTGGCGAGGATGTTCCTGACGTCGGCCGGCAGGGAGGGCACGTCGGCGCCGAAGATCAGCGGCGCGGCCAGCATC
>DASWYX010000548.1:0-6482 GCA_036404755.1 Pseudoduganella sp. | reverse complement strand
GACTATCGCGAAGGGGTCGACGCCGTAGCGCAGTATGGCGCCGACCCGGCTGCGGCAATGCGCGCCGACGATGTCCGCAGCGAAGCGTGGTGGCGCGCGCACGATCCGGCAGCGGCCGCGCAGCATGCCTGGATCGGGCCCGAGTTCGACGACAGTGCGTGGCCATCCGTCACGCCAACCGGTTCCTGGAAAGACAGCGGCGTAGCCGGATTCAAGGACTTTGACGGCGTGGCCTGGTACCGCACCGCCGTAACGCTAACGGAGGCGCAAGCGCAGGCCGCGAACAAGCTGCAGCTGGGTCCCGTCGATACCTACGACAGCACCTGGATCAATGGCGTGCGCGTGGGAGGCGCGAGCCTGCCGTGGACCTGGCGCGAATATGCGGTGCCGCAGGGCGTATTCAAGCCTGGCCGCAACGTGATCGCCATGCGCGTGCTGAGCGGCGGCACTGGCGGAGGCTTGTCCGGCCCGCCGAACAGCCGCAATGTGATCACGGCCGACGGCCAGGCGATACCGCTGCCGGCAGCATGGAAAGTCCAGCGCGGCAGCAGGTTGAAAGGATTGTCGGTACGGCCGTCGCCGTGGGAAGTGCCGACCAGCCTTACGACTCTCTATAACGGCATGATCGCCCCGCTGGTCGGCTACAAGTTCAAGCTGGTGGCGTGGTACCAGGGCGAGGCCAACGCAGGCGAGGAAGCGGCAAACCCCGGCGGGCCGAAGGAATACCGCACGTTGCTGCCGCTGCTGATGCGCGACTGGCGCCAGCGCTTCGGTCAGCCCGCGCTGCCGTTCTTCGTCGTGCAGTTGCCGGCATTCGGCTCCCCGGCACGTAAGCCCGGCTACTCTGCCTGGGCCGAACTGCGCCAGGCGCAGGCGCAGGCTGTGGCGCACGATGCGCACGCGGGGCTCGCCGTCACGCTCGACGCAGGCGACCGCTTCGATATCCACCCGACCCAGAAAACCGTGGTCGGCGAACGCCTTGCGCGCATTGCACGCACCGTCGCTTACGGAGATACGCCTGCACCCGGCAGCCCCGCGCCCATCTCGGCGCGGCGCGTCGGCCGCAATATCGTCATCGCATTCCGTGACACGGGCGGCGGCCTAGTGACCTATTCGTCCGACCGCGCTTTCGGTTTCGAGGCCTGTACGCGCAAGGCTTGCCGCTACGCCGATGCGCGCGTCGCCGGCAATACGATCGTGCTGTCCGGCGCGGCCACCGCTGCCACGACGCGCGTGCGTTACGCGTGGGCCGATGCGCCCTTCGTGAACCTTTTCGGCGGTGATGGCCTGCCGGCCGGCCCCTTCGAACTCGACGTGCAATAAGCTCTGACTTCATTCCAAGCAACTACAACTAACGGACAAACTTGATGCAAAAGCTAAACTTACGCTGGAGCCCTCTTCTCGCATTGCTCCCCCTCTGGTTCACGTCACCGGCACTGCACGCCGCGAATGATCCGCTCGCGCCCACTGCCCGGTGGAGCGCCTATACCGCCGGCCGCGCCGTGACCCCGCCGATGGGATGGAGCAGCTGGAATGCCTTTGGCACTGACATCGATGAGGAAAAGATCCTGGGTTCGGCCCAGCGTATCGTTGATGCGGGACTGGCCGCCAAGGGCTACCGCTATATAAATATCGATGACGGATGGGCCCTGCAGCGCCGCGTTACCGATGGCCACCTGATCATTCGGCCAGAACGCTTTCCGTCCTCGGTGAACGGCAAGGCCAGCACCTTCCGTCCTTTCACGGACAAGCTGCATGCCATGGGGCTGAAGGCCGGCATCTATTCCGACCTTGGCCGCAACACCTGTTCGCAGGCGTATTCCGGCAGCGACACCGACCTGCCAAAGGGCAGCGTGCTGGAACGCGAGGTCGGGCTCTATGGCCATATCGATCAGGACATCGCGCTCTTCTTCGCCGACTGGAATTTCGATTTCATCAAGGTCGATGGCTGCGGCCTGCGTGCCTACGGCGCGGAAAGCCCGAAGGTGCGCTCAGGACAGTACCGCGCACTGCCGCCAGTGCTGGACCTGGAGTCGGTAAGCCGCTCCAACATCCCAGCGGTTCAGGCCGAATTCACGCAGATTAATGCGGCGCTCAAGCGGAACAAGCCTGATGGCGACTTCCTCCTCTCGCTGTGCGTCTGGGGCGCGGCGGACGTACGTGCCTGGGGCAAGAACTTCGGTAACATCTCCCGCACCAGCGACGACATCACGCCCTCCTGGACCCGCATGCTGAGCAACTTCGACAGCGCGGCCCGGCGCGAACTGTATGGACATCCGGGCAGCTGGAATGATCCGGACATGCTCTACATCGGCAAGGGTGACTTCGATGCCAAACACCTGGTCGAAGCCAGGTCGCATTTCTCGCTTTGGGCCATGCTGAACGCGCCGCTGATGATAGGCGCCGATCTCAGGACCATGCCGCAGGAATTGATGGACATCGTCGGCAATGCGGACATCATCGCGGTCAACCAGGATGCCGCCGGCAACCAGGCCACGCTGGCTTATGACGCCGACGATCTGGAGATCCTGGTCAAGCCGCTGGCGTCCGGGCAGAAAGCCGTCGCCATCTTCAACCGCGGCTTCGCGCCGATCGAAGTCGACCTGACTGCCGAGCATCTGAAGTTCAGCAAGGACGCGCCCATTACCCTGACCGATCTCTGGAGCAAGGCAAACACCGCCTTTACCAAGGAGACCAAGCTGCGTGTCGCCCCGCGCGAAACCCTGGTCTTCCGGGCTTCCGGCAAACGCGAGCTAGCACAGGGCCTTTATTTGTCAGAGCAGGCAGGCAGCGTGAATCCCGCCGTCGATGGCGTGACGAAGCCGCAAGCCGATCCGACCATCTTCCGCTCCTCCGCCGGCTGGACAGGAACCAAGGGACCAGGCGAACGGCCCATGTACGCCGGCTGGGGCGGAGCCCGCGCCGATAGCACGCCTTACGGCCAGACCTTACGGGTCGCCGGTGTCACTTACGCTGCCGGCATTGGCATTCTGGCCAACTCCCGGCTGGAGGTACGCAATCAGGGATATCGCCGCGTCAGCGCCAAGGTAGGGGTCGACGATTCTGCGCAAGACCGCGCGCGCAACGTCACCTTCATGATTTATGGCGACGGCAAACTGCTGGCAAAGAGCAAGCCTTTGCATTGGGGCCAGCCAGCGCAGGCGCTGGACGCCGACGTGGCCGGCGTGAAGCTCATCGAACTGGTAGCGCGCAGCACCGCAGGAGAGAACGAGCACTTGCCGGTAAGCTGGGGCGATGCCGCGCTGTTGTCGCCCGCCCGCGCTGACTGATTAGCGCGGCATCGGTGGTGGCATGGGCGCTTTCCGGAGGAAGCGCCCGTGGCCAACTTACGCAACCACGCGCAACAGGGCCGAACCATGCGGCGCCAGGTCCTGATGAATCACCCCATGTGCCGCCGGGCGGTCCTGCCGCGCCCACAGATCACGCAGCGCCACCGTTTTATCGCCCAGGTTCAGGCGCGACAGGTCAAACGCGATCTGCAGCGGCTGATCGCCCGTGTTGAACAAGGCCAGATAATGGACGCCGCTGTTGCCGTTCGCCTGCGCGCTCCAGATGCGCGTCTCAGGGTCGGCCCGATGCGGCCGGTTTGCATGGCTGCGCTGATGCACCGCGAGCACTTCCGGATTGGTCAGCAAGGCCAGCGTAGGGGCATCCAGGCTGCGCAGGTCGCCCCCCATGATCAGCGGCGAACGGGCGATGGACCATAAAGTCATCAAGGTCTGCTGCTCGTCCTTCGTGAACTTGGTATCACGCGCACCCATCGCCAGGCGGCCAAGCGGCAGCATGTCGGCATCGGGCCAGGAATTTTCGCCCATCACGGGATTCCAGTTTTCCAGGCGCTCGAATTGCTCCTTCAGCAGCTTCCACTCATCCCAGAAGTCGTCCGAGATGCGCCACATCTGCGCATAGTGCGGCACATGGCTTGCCCATTTCAGATCGGTCTCGCCGGGCGATATGCTGAGCGTGATCGCACGGCCGGACGCCTGGATGGCTTTGTGCGCGCCTTCGATCTCGCGCCAGTTCTTGTCATACGGGCGCGCCAAGTCGTCCATCTTGACGAAGTCGACACCCCAACTTGCGTACAGCTTGAAGATCGAATTGTAGTATTCCTGCGCGCCCGGCTTGGTCATGTCGATGCCATACATATCGCCGTTCCAGGTGCAAACGGAACTGGTGTCGGCAATATCCTGTGCGCGCAGGCTGGTGCCCAGGATCGGCGTATTCATGCGCACCGCCTGGCGCGGAATGCCGCGCATGACATGGATGCCGAACTTCATCCCCATACGGTGGATCTGATCGGCGAGCGCCTTGAAGCCCCCGCCCTTCGCCGCCGAAGGGAACCTGTTAGGCGCCGGCAGCAGGCGGCCATATTCATCCATCGTCAGTTCCGCATCCTTGCGGTATTCGTAGCCGTTGGCATTGGGTTCGTACCACTGGATGTCGATGGTGAATACGTCATAACCCGAGGGCAGCAGTTTCTGCGCCATGATGCGCGCATTTTCCAGCGCCTGGGCCTCGGTGATGGTCGTCGCAAACGAATTCCAGCTATTCCAGCCCATGGGCGGCGTGGGCGCCAGTACCGCGCGCCTGGCGGTTTTGGTGGTGGCAGCCGTCGCTGCGCCGGGCAGCGTAACAGCGGCAGCGGCAGCGGTGGCCATGGAAGTGGCAAGGAGTTTGCGGCGTGGCAGGTTAATCATAGGATCAGAATCGGTTGGGGTTTAAACAGCGGGCATCATTGGCCGAACTTCACGACCATGGGCCTGCCCTCGTAATGCACGGACCGTGTGGCCTTGCCAGTGGCGATACCCTTGCCATTGGCCTGGTCCACCAGCACCAGGTTCAGGGTGCGGGCTTTTGCCATGCCTGGGAAGCGGCCCTTGCGGCCACTGATCGTCAACGTCCGGGCCTTGTCGTTCCAGGCAAGCAAGACGCGCGCAGACTGGCCCTTCTCATAGGCGTAAGTCTCGTTGTCGTCTTCGTACAAAGTGAAGCTGCCGTCGGCGCCCGGATAGATGCGTACTTCGTAAGGCGCGCCGGGCTGCTCGGTGGCGTACTGCAGCACCGGCCCCATTGGCAGCACGGAGCCGGCGCGCACGTACAGAGGCACGATATCGAGTGGCACGTCGCGCACAACGCTTTGGCCGCCTTCGTGACGCTGATTGGTCCAGAAGTCGTACCATGCACTGCCCTTCGGAAGGTAGGTCCGCAAGCTCGCATCGATTGACGGCGTGGTTTCGGACAGCGCGCGGATTGCGCCTGGTGTGCACCAGGCGAGGCGCAGGCTGCGGTCCGACGTGGCCTGGTAATACTCCAGCGTCACCTTGACGTGCTGGCCCTTGCGCAGTACCTGGCGCGTGGTGGCCATCCGCTTGCCGCCGTTCTCCCAGCGCTCGAGCACCACTGCGCCGTCGAGGAACAGGCGGTAGCCATCGTCGCCTTCCACCCCCATTTCATACTCGCCATCCTCCGGCGCCTCCAGCGTGCCGGTCCAGCGCGCGGAGAAATCATCCAGTTTGCTCAGGCCCGCGGGAATGGTAGCCAATGGCGGGGCCGGCCAGGAATGGTCGATCACCTTGTCGATCACATGGCCCTTCGGGACTTCAAAGTTGCGCCCTTCGAAATACTGCCCCGCCAGGCCGGGCTGGCCGTCCGGCGTGCGCAGGTAATCGCTCGGAATGGTGGCCGGTGGCGGCGGCTGGATGCGGTACATCGGCCGCGTGACCGGGTGTACCAGCAGCGATGGGCCGAACATGAAGGCATCGTTGATGCCGTAAGTGGCATGGTCCTCCGCAAAGTCCATCGGCAAGGCGCGCATCAGCGTGTAATGGTCGCTGGTCACTTTGGCGCTGAGGCCATAGGTGTAAGGCAGGAGGCGGTAGCGCAGGTGAGCCGCGTCGAGCAGGGACTTGTAGACTTCCGGATCGAGCGTCTTGAAAATATAGGGCTCACGCTCGATGTCGGTTCCGTGCACGCGCATGATCGGGTTGAAGGCGCCATACTGGAACCAGCGCGCGAACAGCTCGCGGTATGCCGGGTCTTTCTCGCCGCCCGGGAAATCGCGGGCGACGAAGAAGCCGCCCGTATCCTGCGTCCAGTAAGGATTGCCGGTGATGGTCACGTTGACGCCGCCGCTCACCTGCTTGCGCAGGGTATCCCAGCTCGAGAAGATGTCGCCCGACCACGATGCCGCGGCGGTGCGCTGCGCACCGGCCCAGGCCGAACGGGTCAGCGTAAACACGCGCTTGTTGCTGGTGGCGCGCTGTCCATCGTAAGTGCCCTGGGTGGTCAGCAGCGTATAGGGGTTCAGGTAGCGGGAAAAGTCGCCCAGCGCATTCCGGCCCAGTGACTTGATGTCGGATTCATTCCTGGCCGCGTCCCAGGCAGCGGAACCGACTTCCACTTCCGTGCCATCCATCCACAGCGCATCCACGCCTTTGTCGAACAGGCCGGCCTTCGCATGC
>DASWYX010000547.1:0-2765 GCA_036404755.1 Pseudoduganella sp. | reverse complement strand
GCCGTGGATATCCGGGTCGCGACGGCAGTCGAGGAAATGGTCGACCGTATCTGGTCGACCGGCCCCCTGGACGGATTGGTCAACAATGCTGCCGGAAATTTCATCTCCCAGACCAAGGACCTCAGCCCGCGGGCATTCGATGCGATCGCCAACATCGTCCTGCATGGCACCTTTTACGTGACGCAGGCCGTGGGCAAGCGCTGGATCGAGAATGGGCTGAAGGGCAGCGTGGTGTCCATCCTGGTCACCTGGGTCAATAACGGCGGGCCTTTCGTTGTGCCTTCTGCGATGTCCAAGGCGGGCGTGAATGTGATGACCAAGTCGCTGGCGGTGGAGTGGGGGCGCTACGGTATCCGCCTGAACGCGATCGCGCCGGGGGCTTTCCCGACCGACGGCATGAGCAAGCGCCTGTATCCGGGCCGCGAGGATTCCGGCCGCGATGAGGGCAGCCCGATGGGGCGCGTGGGCGAGATGCCGGAGCTGCAGAATCTGGCGACCTTCCTGATGGCGGATGGCGTGGAATGGATGACCGGCCAGACCTTGACCATCGATGGCGCGAATTCGCTGGCCACCGGTGGCAACTTCTACCACTTCAAGGATTGGTCGGATCAGGATTGGGCGGATGCCAAGTCGTCGATCAAGGCTTTGAATGATAAGGATCGGGCGCAGCGTACGGCCGCGTGACGGGCAGGCACGGCGGATCAATGATCCGCCCTACGCATTGCGGCGGAGCGATCGTCATCGCGGCGCAGGGCGGAACGGCAATGGGCGGCGACGCGGCCGTGCGGGGGAGCGCGGCGGCCGCGGAAGGAGGAGGCTGTCAGGCGGATTTGGCGGTCTTGCGGCGGGGGGCGGGCTTCTCGGGCGGCGCTTCGGCGCTGGCGCGTACCTGGGCGGCTTTGAGGCCGTCGAGCAGCACATTGGTCACGCTTTCGCAAACCTGGTCGACCATGGGATCAGGCACCTGGAACAAGCCGCTGTCGCGATCGGACAGCAGCGTCGCCAGCCCGTGCATGCCGGACCACACGGCCAGCGCGGAGAAGCGTGGCGGACGCTCGTTGCTGTCGGCCGCCATGAACTCGGCAATCGAGTTGCTGAGGAACTGGAAGGAGGCGGCGCTTGCCTCCATCAGCTCCGCGTGCTTGCGCTTGTCCGGAATGCGGGTGCCGAACATCAGGTGGAACAGCTCCGGATGGCGCAGCGCGAAGGACACATAGACGCGCATCACCACGCGCAGCCGCTGCTCCTTCGTCATGCCATCCTTCAGCGCCGCCAGGCGTTCGCCCATCAGCACGCGGAAGCCTTCCGAAGCGATGGCGGCCAGCAGGCCTTCCTTGTCGCCGAAGTGGTGGGTAGGCGCAGTCTGCGACACGCCCACCAGGCGCGCCACTTCGCGCAGCGACAGCTCGGCCGCGCCGCGCAATTCAATCAGTTCCACGCCGCGCTTGACCATGTCCTCGCGCAGGTTCCCGTGGTGCCATGCGCCTTTTTTGCCCCTCTTGCCAGCGGCTGCCGGAGCGGCGTTCTCGTCTTTTTCGTTCTGCATAAAGTTAGCGTTGAAAGGTTCCGTGACTGCTTCAGACTGTGTCAGTAGGCACAATAGCACAAGCTGAAGTTTGGTTCGCATAATTGCGTTGTATTTGACGCTGTTAACTTGACACTGTCACATTATAAGCCAATACTGGTTTCGTCGAGTATCGACCATTACTACAATTGGAGACTTCAGCATGTGTAAAACCCTCATTGCGTCCGCAGCACTGGGCGCATGCGCGGGCCTTGCATCGGCCCAGAGCAATGTCACTGTGTACGGCACCATCGACGGCGGCGTGCGCTACCAGACCAACACCAATGCGGCGGGCGACGGCCTGTACACCCAGACCTCGGGCCACTACCTGGCCAATCGCCTGGGCTTCCGCGGCGAAGAGGATCTGGGTGGCGGCATGAAGGCCCTGTTCACCCTCGAAAGCGGCTTCTTCACCGACACCGGCGCGCAGGACGTGGCAGGCAGTATCTTCAACCGTACGGCGGCCGTGGGCCTGGGCTACAAGGACCACACCCTCATGCTTGGCCGGCAGTACACCATCGCTTACCGCATCATCGGCTCCTACGATCCATTCAGCTTCCGCTTTCCAACGCTCGCTCCGCTGATCAGCGGCCAGGGCACATCGCTGCCGGCAGCTGCCGCCGCGGCAGGCCTGGGCGCGTCCGCAACCTCCGGCACGCGCTTCAATAACGACATCCAGTACACCGGCACCTTCGGCGGGCTCACGGCGCGGGCCGAATACGCGGCAGGCGAACAGGCTGGAGGCGAACGTCCCGGCTCGGCGCGCGCGATCGGCGCAACCTATACCCGGAATGGATTCACGGTGGGCGGAGCCGTCACCCAGAAGTACACGGTCGGCGGCTTCCGCAATACGGCGCGAACCTTCGGCGGCGCCTGGGCGGGCGAGCAACTGCGCGTGACGGCGGGCTACGTGCGCGAAACGCAGGACGCCGCGAAGACGGGCTATGGCAATCGCATCGTATGGGGCGGCATTGGCTGGAAGTTCACGCCACTGCTGTCGGCAACCGCGGCCTATTACAAGAGCGAGTCGCTGAGCCCCGGCCTGGATGGCGACCGTGAGCTTGCGATCGTCGGCGCCAGCTATACGTTCAGCAAGCGCACCCTGATCTACGGCGGCATCGACAAGAACCGCTACGACGGCGCTTACATTCCGGCCAGCCGGCAGACGAGCCAGTTCGGCGTCGCTACCGGCATCCAGCAC
>DASWYX010000546.1:0-15968 GCA_036404755.1 Pseudoduganella sp. | reverse complement strand
GGCGCGCCTGCTGGTCGCGGAGGCGATACCCGCCGCGGCCAAAGCCGCGCCGTCAACGCAGCGCGGCCCGCGCCCGCCGGCGGGAACGGTGCGTTTCAGCTTCCTCTCCACCGAAGGCCTGCGCGTGCGCGAAGGCGGCTTCGGCGACGTGGCGCGCGACCCGCTGGCCGCATCCGTGCTGGAAAATGCGCAGCAGCTGCTGGACCTGATCGTCAAGCAGTCGAGCGCACAGTAATCTGCTCGGCGGGGCGGCCCTGCACCCGTCCCACCCACCACACGGCAAACAGCGTGCCACCCGCGGCCAGCAAGCCATTGCTGCCGTAGCCGTCGATGCGCCCCGACGCTTCCGTATGCAGCAGCAGGCCGCCCAGCAAGGCGCCCAGGCCGGTGCCGACCTGCTGCACGGCGGCGTTGGCGCTGAGGAAGGCGCCGCGCTTGTGCGGTTCCGGGATCGTGGTCAGCAGCGCCTGCAGCGGCACCGTGCGGCCGGACAGGGCGACCATGAAGAAGGGGAAGAAGGCCATCAGCGCCAGCAGCGGCCATTGCGGCAGGTGCGTGATCGTCAGGATCGGCAGCGCCGAGAACAGCGCCACGTAGCGGAACACGCGATGCTTGCCGGCGCGGTCGGACCAGCTGCCGATCAGCCTTGAGCTGAACAGCGTTGCGAGGCCGCCGCACAGATAGACCCAGGTTACGTCCGCCGGCGAAATGCCGAGGTTCCCCACCAGCACGGGCGAGATGAAGGGAATCACCAGCATCCCGCTCAGCATCGTCACGAAGGTCAGCAGGAAGGCGCGCAGGTGCGCCGGCACGCGGAACATGTCGACCAGTTCGGGCAGCACGCGCGACAGCGGCGCCGCCTGGCCCAGGTGCGCCGTCAGCGAAGGCAGGGCGCGCGCGGCGGCGATCCAGATCAGCATCGAGAACACCACCAGCAGGTAGAACGGCATCTGCCAGCCGAAATGCGCGGCCAGCATCACGCCCAGCGGCACGCCAGCAATGGCGGCCATGCTGAAGGAGGTCATCACCACGCCGGTGGCGGCGCCACGCCGCTCCTGCGGAATCAGGTCGCCAATGATGGACATCACGATCGCCCCCAGCACGCCGCCCGTCAGCCCGGCAAAGGCGCGCGACAGCACCAGCATATGGAAATTGGGCGCCAGCGCGCAGGCCAGGTTGGACAGGTTAAAGAACAGGAAGACCGCCAGCAGCATGCTCTTGCGGTCGAAGCGGTCGATATAGGTCGCGGCCAGCAGGCCGGAAAGCCCGGCGCACCAGGCGTAGGCCGACACGGCGCCCGAAACCTGGGCGGCGCTGGCGTCGAAGGCGCGCATCAGCTGCGGCGCCAGTGGCATCATCACCATGAAATCCATGATGACGGTGAATTGCGTGAGCGCCAGCAGCCACAATACGGCGCGCTCGCGTTGGGGAGCTAGAGGTATGGTCATTTAGGGCAGCTGATTGATCTCGTCGGCGGCACGTTTCAGGATAGCGCTGATTTGCGCAATGCGCTCGCGCGGCGCCGCGGCGTCGCGTGCGCGCTGGTGCACCACTTCCTTCAGCGCGTGCATCAGCATGCGGATATCGCCGCCGCCCTCTCCCGCTTCGGACAGGCGCGATACGAAGGCATCGACCATCTGCCGGTTCTCCTCCAGGAAAGCCTGGCCTTCGGGGGTGATCGTGTGCAGCTTTTTGTTGCCGTCGGCCGTGGCCGACACATGGCCCATATCGAGCAGCATCGAAAGCAGCGGATAGATGGCGCCCGGGCTGGGCGTATAGCCGCCGCCGGCGCGCTGCTCCAGTTCCTTGATGATTTCATAGCCGTGGCGCGGCTTCTCGGCGATCAGCTGCAGCACGACATAGCGCATGGCGCCCGCGTCGAACATTCTGGGACCGCGCCCGCCGCCGCCGCGATGGAAATGATGGCCGTGCATATGGGGATGGTGGTGGCCCCGGAAGAATTTGAACATAGCTGGATTCCTTAAGATATATCGCAATAAGATATATCGTAAACTATTTCGCCGAAAACGCAAGTGCCGGCCTGCCGCCCCCACACAATGTGAAATGGCGCATGGATGCGACACGGGCGAGCACCCAGAATGGAAGCCATGGATACCTACACCAAACACGCGGCTTTTTCCGGCCGCATCGTCATACTGGGCTTTGGCAGCATTGGAAAGGCCGTCGTGCCGCTGCTGTTTCGTCACATCGAGCTCAAGCCGGAGC
The DNA here is from genome assembly GCA_036404755.1 of Pseudoduganella sp. GTDB lineage: Bacteria > Pseudomonadota > Gammaproteobacteria > Burkholderiales > Burkholderiaceae_D > Rugamonas. Next base: position 13,742 of record DASWYX010000546.1, on the reverse strand, counting down.
AGGTGCAGGTCATCTCCCGAAGTCCGGACCGCAGCGGCATTGCCGAGGAATACGGCATCGCCTTCGAGGCGCAGCCCCTGACGGAAGGCAATTACGAAAGCATTCTTGACCGCCACCTGGAGAGCGGCGACTTCCTGCTCAATCTCTCGGTGGACGTGTCCAGCCTGGACCTGATCCGCTACTGCTGGCGGCGCAAGATCCTCTACCTGGACACCTGCATCGAGCCGTGGGCTGGTTTCTACCAGGATCCGCAACTCTCGCTGTCGCAGCGCTCGAACTATGCGCTGCGCGAAGCGGTGCTCGCCTTCCGCCTGGACAAGCGCCAGGGCGCCACCGCCGTGATCACGCAGGGCGCCAATCCCGGACTGGCCTCGGTGCTGGTCAAGCAAGCCTTGCTGAACATGGCGCGCGACCAGCACCTCGACACCGAACGCCCGACCTGTTACGAGGAGTGGGCGCAACTGGCGCGCCAGCTGGACATCAAGGTCATCCACATTGCCGAGCGCGATACGCAGATCTCCAGCCGGCGCAAGGCGCGCGACGAATTCGTCAACACCTGGTCGGTGGACGGCTTTGTCAGCGAGGGCTTGCAGCCGGCGGAGCTGGGCTGGGGCAGCCATGAGAAACACTGGCCGCCGGACGCGGCGCGCCACGGCTACGGCAGCGACGCCGCCATCTACCTGGAGCGCCCCGGCATCGCCACGCGCGTGCGCAGCTGGACGCCGCTGGAAGGCCCCTACCACGGCTTCCTCGTCACGCACGGCGAATCGATTTCGATTGCCGACCACCTGACGCTGCGGGAGAACAATGAAATCGTGTACCGCCCCACCGTCCACTATGCCTACCATCCCTGCGACGACGCGGTGCTGTCCCTGCACGAAGTATCCGGCAAGGACTGGTCGATGCAGAACGGCCACCGCATCCTCGGCAAGGAAATCGAGAGTGGCATGGACGAACTGGGCGTGCTCCTGATGGGCAATGCCAAGGGGGCCTACTGGTATGGTTCGCGGCTGACCATCGACCAGGCGCGCACGCTCGCGCCGCACAACTCGGCTACGTCGCTGCAGGTGGTGGCGGGCATCCTGGGCGGCATGGTGTGGGCGATGCGCCATCCCGAATCGGGCGTGGTGGAGCCGGACGACATCGACGACCAGCTGGTGCTGGAAATCGCCGCGCCCTACCTGGGTGAACTGGCGGGCGTGTATGGCGACTGGACGCCGCTGAAGAACCGCAGCGAGCTGTTTCAACAACCGGAGGACCCGGAAGATCCCTGGCAATTCCTGAACTTCCGCGTCGCCTAGCGGGGCCGCCACATGCTGCTGCAGAGGGAACTGAGCGTCATTGAAAACTCGTTCTACGAGGCCGACGTTCAGCGCCCCGCGCCCTGCCCTCCGCTGAGTGCAAGCACCAGCGCGGACGTGTGCGTGATCGGCGGCGGACTGGCCGGCCTGTCCGCCGCGCTGGAGCTGGCCGAGCGCGGCTTTTCCGTAGTGCTGCTGGAAGCGCAGCGCATAGGCTGGGGCGCTTCGGGGCGCAACGGCGGCCAGGTGCTGCCGGGCTTCGGCAGCGATGGCGAGGCCGCGATCGAGCGCCAGCTGGCGCGCGAAGACGCCCGGCGCGCCTGGGATGTGTCCATTGCCGGCATCCGCCTGATGCACAAGCGCATGTGCAAATACGATATCGAATGCGATTACACGCCCGGCGCCTTGAGCCTTGCCGTGAAGCCGCGCAAGATGCGCGCACTGGAGTGCTGGGGCAAGCATATCGAATCGCAGTACAACTACCCGCTGCACTGGATCTCGCCGCAGGAGATGCCGCACTGGATTGCCAGCAAGCGCTTTTACGCGGGCGTGGCGGACATGGGCGGCGGCCATGTCCAGCCCCTGAAGTACACGCTGGGCCTGGCCCGTGCGGCTGTGGCGGCGGGCGTGCGCATTTTCGAGGACTCGCCCGTATTCCGCCTGGAGCGCGGCGCCAGGCCGGTGGTGCGCACGGCGCAGGGACAGGTCGCGGCAAGCTTCCTGGTGCTGGCGGGGAATGTCTATCTGGCCGAATACGGCAACCTGGCGCCGCACCTGAACGCGCGCATCATGCCGGTGGGGACTTATATCATCGCCACCGAGCAGCTCTCCAAGGCGCGCGCGGAGGAACTGCTGCCCCGGCGCAGCTGCGTTTCCGACACCAACTTCGTGCTCGACTACTTCCGCTTCAGCGCCGATAACCGCCTGCTGTTCGGCGCCGGCGACAGCTACAGCGGCCAGACGCCGTCCAACCTCGTCGAGCGCATCCGCCGCCGCATGGTGGCCGTATTCCCCCAGCTGCAGGACGTGGGCGTTGATTATGCGTGGGGCGGCTTCGTGGACATCAGCATGAACCGCGCACCGGATATCGGCCGCGCGGACAAGAACATCTACTATATGCAGGGCTTCTCAGGCCACGGCCTGGCCTTCACCGGCATGGCCGGCCTGATCGTGGCCGAAGCCATCGCCGGCCAGGCCGAACGCTTCGACCTGTTCGCGCGCGTCAGGCATGCCGAGTTTCCCGGCGGGACGCTGTTCCGGACGCCGGCTCTCGTGCTGGGGATGCTGTATTTTCAGTTGAAGGATATGTTGTGACGGCTCATAGACGGCGGATCAATGATCCGCCCTACACGCCGTAGGCTGCCAGAAGCGTTACGTCGAGGCGTAGGGCGGATCATTGATCCGCCGTGCATCCCGGCCCGCGGCTCAATTATCCAAATGCGAAATCAACAGCTTGCGGCTCTCCTGCACCACCCCATTCTGCTTCCGCTCCAGCACCAGTGAAGCGTGCTGCTCATCCAGCGAAATGCCGACGGACAGGATATCGATCAGCAGCAGCTGCAGGATGCGCGAGATCATGGAAAGGAAAGTCGAGCTGTCCTCGGTATGGTCGACCGCCAGGCAAACCGTCGCCTTCTTCGCCAGCGGCGACTGCGAAGTGGTAATCGCAATCACATCCGCCCCCGACGCGCGCGCCGCATCGACCGCCGCCAGCAGCTCCGGCAGCTTGCCCGAATTCGAAATCGCAATCACCACATCGCCAGGACTTAGCAACTCGCCGGCCAGCGTAAACAGATGCGAATCCCCATACACCGCGGTCGGAATGCGGAAGCGGAAGAACTTGTGCTGTCCGTCCAGCGCCACCACGCGCGAATTGCCCATCGCGTAGAACTCCACCTTCTTCGCCTTCGCCAGCAAGGCGATGGCGCGGTCCAGCGAGCGCACGTCGAGCTGGTCGCGGAACTTCAGGATGGCGGACACGGTATTGTCGATCACCTTCGCGCTCAGGTCGTGCGTGCTGTCGGACACGCGCACCTGGCTGTGGCGCACGGGAATCGCGCCCGTCAGCGAGGAAGCAAACTTCAGCTTGAAGTCGGCCAGGCCCTGGAAGCCGAGCGAACGGCAGAAACGGATCACGGTCGGCTGGCTCACGTCCGCCAGGCGTGCGATATCGGCAATCGGTTCGTTCAGCACGAGGCGCGGCTGCTCGATCACCAGCTGCGCCACGCGCTGCTCGGCCGGCGTCAGATCGCTCTGCATCTGCTGCACGCGCTCCATCAGCGTGTTGGCGCCCGTGCGGCCGCGCAGGTGTTCGGACAGGATCGTCGCCACGCCATAGAAGGCCGGGTTCGGCGTCGTGATCACATAGGTCGGGATCTCGGCCAGGTAGGACGAGAAACGGCCCTTCGCCTCGAAGCGCGCGCGGAAAGGCGAAGTGCGGAACCACTCGCCCATGCGCGGCACGATGCCGCCGCCGATGAAGATGCCGCCAAAGGAGCCCAGCGTCACCGCCAGGTTCGCCGCCGCACCGCCCAGCATGGCGCAGAAGCATTCCAGCACTTCGGTGCACAGGGGATCGTTATCCTTCAATGCCCCGGCAATGATCTGCTGCGACGTCAGGTCGCGCACATTCAGGCCGTTGCGGCGCGCCAGTGCGCGGTAGATGATTTCCATGCCGGGACCGGAAATCAGGCGCTCGTTGGAGACGTGCGGCCAGGTCTGCCATGCATACTGCAGGATCGCGTATTCGCGTTCATCGGCCGGCGCGAAATTGGTGTGGCCGCCTTCGGAGCCCAGGGTCACGTAGCCGTCCACGGTCGGGATCACGCCGGAGCAGCCCAGGCCCGTGCCCGGGCCGAGCACACCGATCACCGACTGCTGCGCCGGCGCGCCGCCGCCGACCTGCATCAGGTCTTCGGCCTTGAAGCCGGGGATGGCCATCGCCAGCGCGGTAAAGTCGTTCACCACCAGCAGCGTGTGCAGGCCCAGTTCGCGCCGCACTTCATCGGTGGAGAATTGCCAGTCGCGGTTGGTCATGCGGATGTAATCCCCATGGACCGGATTGGCCAGCGCCAGCGCGCCGTGATTCAGGTTGATGTCGCCATGATCGGCAAGATAGTTGCGCAGCAGCGGAACGATGCCCGTGAAGTCGTCGCACTGGAGCACGCGGACGGCCTTGAATTCGCCCGGCGCTGTTTGCAGCGCGAGGCGGGCGTGGGTGGCGCCGATGTCCGCCAGCAGGCGAGGACCGTCGGCAAAGGCGCCGCGGGTCGTTTTGGAGTCTGCCTCTACTTGTTTCATGGTTTCTTGTGTTTCTTGAGTTTTATTCAACAACGGCCGCAAGGATACCCGAAAAAACAAACCCCGTGCAGCGACGGGGTTTCTTCTTACTTCGCGTAGCCGAACCAGGCGCCGTATCCCGGCAGCTTGACCTGCCCGTCCACCACTTCGCCCGGCAGGCCTGGCTGCGCCAGTTTCTCGGCACCGGCCGCCTGCGGCAGCGATATCTCCACCGGCTGCGCGCCGAGATTGAAGACCGCAATCACGCTGCGCTCGCCCTCCAGGCTGCGCTGCAGCGCCAGCACCGGTTCTGGCACATCGAAGAAGGCGATGTCGCCGCGCGTCAGCTGCGGCATGGTCTTGCGCCAGGCGATCATGCGGCGCGCGAAGTTGAGCGGCGAATCCTGGTCGTCTTCCTGCGTGGACGCGGCGACGGCGATATGCTCCGGCGCCACCGGCAGCCATGGCGTGCCTTTCGTGAAGCCGCCGTTATCGTCCTGAGTCCAGGCGATTGGCGTGCGGCAGCCATCGCGTCCCTTGAACTCGGGCCAGAAGGTCTTGCCGTACGGGTCCTGGATCAGTTCATAAGGCACGTCCGCCTCGCTGAAGGCCAGCTCGTCGCCCTGGTACAGGCAAGGCGTACCGCGCAGCGACAGCTGCATGGCCAGCACCAGCCTGGCGAAGGCCGCCGGATTGGACTGCCCCTCCCAGCGCGTGACCACGCGCGCCACGTCGTGATTACCGACGGACCAGGAACCCCAGCCATCGATCACGCGCGCGCCGAAGTCCTCGACCTGCTTGCGGATATGGGCCGCGGTGTGCACGGCCGTCAGCAGGTTGAAGCTGTAGGCCAGGTGCAGCTTGTCGCCCCCTTCGGTGTATTCCGCCATCACGGCCAGCGAATCGTCCGCCCCTACCTCGCCGATGGCGATGGCGCCGTATTCATCGAGCAGCTTGCGCAGCTTGACGAGGAAGGCCACGTTTTCCGGCTGGGTCTTGTCATGGATGTGGGCCTGCATGCCGTAGGGGTTCACATCGCTGACGGTGGAGGTGTCGCGCACCAAGGCCGGCGGATTGCTGCGCAGCTGGCGGTCGTGGAAGTGGAAATTGCAGGCGTCCATGCGCACGCCGTCCACGCCACGCTCCAGCCAGAAGCGCAGTGCGTCCAGGTGGGCCTGCTGTACTTCGGGATTGTGGAAGTTCAGGTCCGGCTGGCTGACGAGGAAGTTGTGCATGTAATACTGCTTGCGGCGCGAATCCCACTGCCAGCTGGAGCCGCCGAATACGGACAGCCAGTTGTTGGGCGGATTTCCGTCCGGCAGCGGATCGGCCCACACATACCAGTGGGCCTTCGGATTGTCGCGCGAGGAGCGGCTCTCCCTGAACCAGGGGTGGTCTTCGGAAGTATGCGACATCACCTGGTCGATCATGATCTGCAGGCCCAGGCTGTGCGCCTTGGCGATCAGCACATCGAAATCGGCGAGAGTGCCGAACAGGGGATCGACATCGCAGTAGTCCGCGACGTCGTAGCCGAAATCGCGCATCGGCGACTTGAAGAAAGGCGAAATCCAGACGATGTCCACGCCCAGCTTCGCGATGTACTCCAGGCGCTCGGTGATGCCGGGCAGGTCGCCCACGCCGTCGCCATTGCTATCCTGGTAGCTGCGCGGATAGACCTGATAGATAATCGCCTCTTTCCACCACTCTTTGTTCATGTCGCTTCCTTAAAACATTTCTGTAGATAATATACATGAACTTTACGGTGGTCGCAACGTTATGATTTCCTTTGTTTTCAACGACTTAGTGTTTTTCGTCGTAGTCAAACTACAGAGTGGATCAAAGTTATATTGCCAAGCCAGCGGGCATCGCATAGCATCGCGGCCATTATTTGAACGGGGGAGACTACATGTCACAAAATGACTTGCAGCAGGGAAACGGGCCGTTACCGCGGCAGATCCCATACATCATCACCAACGAGGCCTGCGAGCGCTTCAGCTTTTACGGGATGCGCAACATCCTGACGCCATTCCTGATCAGCACCCTGCTGCTGTTCCTGCCGCAGCCTGACCGCGTGAGCGAAGCGAAGCACATTTTCCACACCTTCGTCATCGGCGTGTATTTCTTCCCGCTGCTGGGCGGCTTTCTGGCAGACCGCTACTTCGGCAAGTACAACACCGTGTTCTGGTTCTCGCTGATCTACTGCGCGGGCCATGCCTGCCTGGCGCTCTTCGAGAATAACCTGAACGGCTTCTATCTCGGCCTGTTCCTGATTGCCTTCGGCTCGGGCGGCATCAAGCCGCTGGTGGCCTCCTTTGTCGGCGACCAGTTCGACCAGACCAACAAGAAGCGCGCCAAGGTGGTGTTCGACGCATTCTACTGGTCGATCAACTTCGGCTCCTTCTTCGCGTCCCTGCTGATGCCGATCTTCCTGCGCGACTACGGCGCGGCTGTCGCCTTTGGCATTCCGGGCGTCCTGATGTTCATCGCGACGCTGGTGTTCTGGATGGGCCGCCGCAAATACGTGCACGTGCCGCCGGCCGCGCCAAATCCGGATTCGTTTACCCGCGTCGCGAAAACTGCGCTGGTCAGCCATGCGCCGGGCCAGGGCCGTCCCGGCCTGAACATGGCGCTGGTCGGCGTGATCGGCGCGCTTGGCTCGCTGGCGATGACGCCAAAGTGGGGCTTCGTGATCTCCGCCTGTACCGCGCTGGTGCTGCTGCTGGCATTTGGCGGCTGGGGCACGTCCATGCAACTGGAACGGGCCCGCGGCAAGCACTCCGACGAAGCCGTTGACGGCGTGCGCGCCGTGCTGCGCATCTTCATCGTGTTCGCGCTAGTGACGCCGTTCTGGTCCCTGTTCGACCAGAAGGCCTCGACCTGGATCGTGCAGGCCAACGACATGGTCCACCCGACCTATGAAATCCTCGGCTACTCCTTCAGCTTCGTGCCGGCGCAGATGCAGGCGCTCAATCCACTGCTGGTGATGTTGCTGATCCCCTTTAACAACTTCGCCCTGTTCCCGCTGCTGCGCCTGATCGGCATCGAACCTACGGCGCTGCGCCGCATGGGCGCCGGCATCTTCATTTCCGCGCTTTCCTGGCTCGTGATCGGCACCATCCAGGTGGTGATGGACGGCGGCACGCCCGTCTCCATGGCCTGGCAGATCCTGCCCTACGCCCTGCTGACGCTCGGTGAAGTGCTGGTCTCCGCCACCGGCCTGGAATTTGCGTACTCGCAGGCGCCGGCATCGATGAAGGGCACCATCATGTCGCTTTGGTACTTGGCGGTCACGGTCGGCAACCTGTGGGTGCTCATCCTGAACTCCAGCGTGAAGAACGAAGCCGTATCGGCCTACATCGCCAGCACCGGCTTCTCCGTGATGGCCTTCCAGATGTACTTCTTCGCCGGCTTCGCCGCCCTCGCCGCCGCAATCTTCGCCTGGTACGCCATCCGCTACCGCATGGTCGACAACTACCGCGCCGAGCCCGAGCCCAACGCCTGCTACAGCCCCAACCAGCCCGTAGCCCAGAAGGCTTAAAGCGCCGGATAGTCCGTATAACCTCTCGCACCGCCGCCATAGAAACTTGACGGATCGGGAGTGTTATACGGACCGCCAAGCCGGATTCTCCGCACAAGGTCGGGATTCGCAATGAACTGGCGGCCGAATGCCGCCATATCCGCCCTGCCATCTCTCACCAGTACGTCCGCCGATTCGGGCTCCAGCCCGCCGTTCGCAATCAGCAGCCCCGTATAGTTGCTGCGCACCAGATCCAGCAACTGCGGCATGTCCGGAGCGCCGCCCCAGGCATTGGTATCGGCCGCGTGCACATAGCCGATCCGGTACTCCTCCAGCATGCGCAGCACATAGCCATACGTGGCGGCCGGGTCGCCATCGAGCGCATTGTTATACAGAGCGAAGGGCGACAGCCGCACGCCGATACGATGCGCAGGGAACGCTGTCAGCACGGCTTCAATCACGAGACGCAGGAAGCGCGCACGGCTCGCGGGATCGCCGCCAAACTCGTCGTTCCGGCGGTTGACGTGTGGAGACAGGAACTGCTGCGGCAGATAGCCATTGGCCGCATGGATTTCCACGCCGTCGATCCCGGCACGCACCGCATTGGCTGCCGCCGTGCCAAACTCCCCGATCGCAGCATGAATTTCAGCGACGCTCATTTCGCGCGACGGCGAAGCGGCAATGCGCGTGTAATAGCCGTTGCTCAGCTCTCCATAGACCTGCAGGCTGGCCAGATCCTCGTTGACGCCAGACGGCGACAGCGGCACGGCGCCCGACAACAGTGAGTAAGAGCTCACACGCCCACCATGCCAAAGCTGCATAAACAGCTTGCCGCCTTCCGCATGCACCGCCGAACTGACTTTGCACCAGCCGGCCACCTGTGCTTCGGTGTGAATGCCCGGCGCGAGCTCAAATGCCGCGGAGTTGCGTGACACATTGGTCGCCTCGGTAATCAGCAGGCCCGCCGTGGCGCGCTGCCGGTAGTACTCGGCATTCAGCGCGCCGGGCACGCCGGATGTGCCGCTGCGGCTGCGGGTCACAGGAGCCATCGCGATGCGGTTGGAAAAAGTCAGATCGCCGAGCAAAGCCGGCTGCAACAGGGAATTCATGAAAACCTCGCTGGTGAATGGATACGGCTACTGTAGCCAGCCATCCTTCTCCTGATAAGATGGCCGCCACGCACAAAACCATTGCGCGCCGCGCAAAAGCCAGGCCATGGACCGTTTCGCCGAACTCAAAACCTTCACTCTGGTAGCTGCCGCCGGCGGCTTTACTGCCGCCGCACGGCAGCTTGGATTGGCCCCGTCATCGGTGACGCGCATGGTCGACGCGCTGGAACAGCGCCTTGGTACCCCGCTGCTGAACCGCTCCACACGCACCGTGACGCTGACCGATGCCGGCCGCCGGTATTACGAACGCGCACAGGCCATCCTGGAACAGCTGGAAGATGCCGACGAAAGCATCAGCGCCAGGGACGAGGCGATGCAGGGCCTTTTGCGCGTGAGTGCGCCGGTGACTTTCAGCACCCTGTTCATCGCGCCCATGCTGGCACAGCTTGGGCGTGAGCATCCGGGCCTGAAGCTGGAACTGCAACTGAGCGATGCCGTCTCCAACATGGTGGAAGAAGACATTGACGTCGCCATCCGCATTGGCGCGCCCGCGGAGCAGCCCAACCTGATAGCACATGCACTCGGCGGACACCGCCGCGTGATCTGCGCCAGCCCGGACTACCTGGCGCGCTGCGGCACGCCGCAAACGCCAGCCGACCTGCTGCAGCATAATTGCCTGCGCTTCAGTTATGGAGCGTCCGGCCGGCGCGGCTGGCGTCTGCAACGCGAAGGAGCCATGGAGGAAGTGGCCGTTTCCGGCAACCTGTCAGCCAATAATTCGGAAGTGCTGCGCCGTGCAGTGCTGGATGGCGCAGGTATCGCGCTGCTTGCCGACTGGCTGGTTTACCAGGACCTGGCCAACGGCGACCTGGTGCCACTATTGACAGATTTCGTCAGCAATCCAGGTGTGATGGAGATCGGCGTATACGCCATGTACCTCGAAAATCGCCGCGGCTCGCGTCGCGTGCGCACATTCATCGAAGCGCTGCAACGGCGCCTGCCTGCTGCCAGTTAATCAGTCCACGCTGCGCCGCGATCGCCACCGCATGGGTGCGCGCCCTCGCGTTCAACTTGCCCATCACGGCCTTCACGTGCGACTTGACGGATTCCTCGCCGATACCCAACGTCCGCGCAATGCTCTTGTTGGTATTACCGTGCGCCAGCTGCACCAATACCTCCATCTCCCGCGCCGTCAGCTCGCTGTGCGCCAGGCTGTCGCCCAGGGCGCGCAATGCCTGTGCGCACACATGGCGCGAGCCCAGCGCCACCCGTCGCACCGCCAGGACGAGTTCATCGGCGGTGTCGTTCTGCATGACATAGCCGGACACACCAGCCCTGACCGCGCGACGCACTTCGCTTGCCTTGTCCAGGTGCGTAACGACCAGCACCGGCGCTGCATCGGGATCGCGTGCAGCGGCGATGCCGCGATCGTAATCGGCAACGATGACATCCGGCGCGGCCGGCGACATTTCAAACTCCGCCTGCGCGGCGAGGACGGCGCACAACCCCGCGCAAAGCAGCGCATCGGCGTGCATCACGTGGACATTAATCAAATCGGTGTCGGCAGGGATCAACATGCTGGCAATGTACCTGCTCGTTAGCGAAGCGATAAGCGGTCGCCCGCGCACAATTGATTTGCGCCGGAAGCAAGAGTCCGGAAATCCGCACAAGAGAGGATGGGATTCCAGAATTCCACCAAGGACGACAGTAGGCGCCCCTGCGTGCGGCACCGCACCAAACGAAATAAATCAATTACTTGCCTGCGTGGACCGCGACTGGCACGGTTTCTGCTCTTTAGGCTGCCAACTATAACCAGCCTGGAGACCTGAAATGTCCAAATTCCGCCTGCTGTCCGCCGCCATCGTGGCCGCCTTCGCCGCCAACACCGCACAAGCAGAGGACGTCGTCCGCCTCGGCAACCTGAAATTCGCGCACTACGGCGCCGTTTCCTACATCAAGGAAATCGCGCCGAAGTGCGGCATCAAGGTCGTGGAGCACGTGTTCGCCAAAGGCCCGGACGTGATGCAAGCCATTCTCGCCGGTGAGCTGGACGTCGGCGCCACCGCATCGGAAGCCGCGATCCAGGGCCGCGCCAACGGTGCGCCCATCTTCGTGGTTGCCGGTTTCGCCAAAGGCGGCGCGCGCCTGGTCGCTCGCCCCGACGGCAATATCAAATCGATCAAGGACCTGAAGGGCAAGAAGGTCGGCGTCACCCGCGGCGGCATTCACGAAGTGCTGCTGGCCGCCGAACTGTCGCAGGCCGGCCTGACCTACTCCGACCAGCCGGGCAAGGATGTGCAGCTGGTCTTCCTCGCTTTCGCTGACCTGAACCAGGCCCTGCTCGGCAAGAACCTGGACGCGATCATGCAATCCGAGCCCCAGTCCTCGCAAGCCATCAACAAGGGCTTCGGCGTGGAAGTGATGAAGCCCTACGACACGCCGATCGGCGAACCGGTGCGCACCATGGTCATGAGCGAGATGTTTTATAACGAGAAGCGTCCGGTTGCCGCCAAGTTCATGAAGTGCTTCGTACAGGCTACCAAGACCTTCATCGAAGAAAAGGGCGTCGCCGAAAAATACGTGCGCGAGTCCATCTTCAAGAACCAGATCACGGCCGACGATTTCCAGGACGCGATCAGCAATTCCCCCTACACCTACGACATCACACCAAAGCATATCCAGGTCACGACCGATGTGATGGGCAAGAGCGGCGTAGGCAAGATGCGCAAGCCGCCGGTGGCGACGGAGTGGGTCAAGACCGACCTGCTGGACGAAGCCAAGAAAAGCCTGAACATCAAGTAAGGGGACAGGCATGAGCAAACAGAAATGGCGGGAAATCGCCGAGGGCGCGATCGTCCCGGTGGTCGTGATCGCATTGTGGCAGGCCGCTTCCGGCATGGGCTACATCAATCCGCAAGTACTGCCTTCGCCGCTGGCGGTGGTGCAGAAATGGATCGAATACCTGCTGCCGCTGCAGCCCTATGATCCGGCTGCGTCCTCGTGGCTGGCCTGGGCCTTTTCCGGCGAGCTGATTGGCGACACCTTGTCCAGCATGTACCGCGTGCTGGTGGGCTTCGCTGTCGGCGCCGGCCTCGCCCTGCCCTTCGGCCTCGTGATGGGCTCCTCGCAGCGCATGTACGCCTGGCTGAATCCCCTGCTGCAGGTGCTGCGTCCCATTCCGCCGATCGCCTATATCCCGCTGGCCATCCTGTGGTTCGGCCTGGGCAACGCACCGGCCGTGTTCCTGATCGCACTGGGCGCCTTCTTCCCGGTGCTGATGAACACCATCGCCGGCGTGCGCCAGGTGGACGGCATCTATGTACGCGCCGCGCGCAACCTGGGCGTGAGCCAGCGCACTATGTTCGTGCGCGTGATGCTGCCGGCGGCCGTGCCTTACATCCTGTCCGGCGTCCGCATCGGCATCGGCACCGCCTTCATCGTGGTGATCGTGTCCGAAATGATCGCCGTGAACAATGGCCTCGGCTTCCGCATCCTCGAAGCGCGCGAGTACTTCTGGTCGGACAAGATCGTGGCCGGCATGATTTCCATCGGCCTGCTCGGCCTGGCCATCGACATCGGCATGAACAAACTGAATAACCATCTGCTGCGCTGGCACCGCGGCCTGGAGAATTGATCCATGAGCGCTCCCCATATCGACGTCAAGGGCGTCAACAAAGTGTTCAAGACCGACAGCCGCGAAGTGATCGCGCTGAAGGACATCAACCTGCAGATCCCGCAGGGCCAGTTCGTCTGCCTGCTCGGCCCATCGGGCTGCGGCAAGTCGACGCTGCTGAACGCCATCGCCGGCTTCTCCCTGCCTTCCAGCGGCGAGATCACGGCGGACGGCCAGCTGATTACCGGTCCCGGTCCTGACCGCGGCATGGTCTTCCAGGAATATGCGCTTTTCCCGTGGATGACAGTGGAGAAGAACATCGCCTTCGGGCTGGAAATCAAGGGCATGGCAAAAGCGGAGATTGAGGCGCGCGTCTCGCAGCTGCTTGCGATGCTGTCGCTGAGCGATTTCCGCCACCGCTTCCCGAAGGACCTGTCCGGCGGCATGCGCCAGCGCGTGGCGATTGCCCGCGTACTGGCCCTCGACTCCCCGATCATGCTGATGGACGAACCCTTCGGCGCGCTGGATGCCCTGACCCGCCGCAACCTGCAGGACGAACTGCTGCGCATCTGGTCAGAGCTGAAAAAGACCATCATCTTCGTTACGCACAGTATCGAGGAAGCGATCTACATGGCCGACCGCATCATCGTCATGACCTACCGTCCCGGCACGGTCAAGCGCGACATGATGATCGAGCTGCCGCGCCTGCGCGACCCCTCCTCGTCCGAGTTCAACGCCCTGAAGCGCGAGCTCGGCATGCTGGTGATGGAAGAGCAGCAGCGCCACCACAACGACGAAATGCGCCTCGCCGCCGTCGACTAAACCTCGTGAACCATGGGGTCAGATCCGACATTCGGACACGAGCTCTGCCATGCCGAGCCTGAACTGAAGCCGGATTGCGGATTTGACCCATCATCCACCCC
>DASWYX010000545.1:0-9531 GCA_036404755.1 Pseudoduganella sp. | reverse complement strand
AAGCGTTCATCTGCCGCCAGCGCATCCGGGAAGAAGCCAAGGCGCACCGGCAGGCCGCGCGCAATGGACTTGCCGCCCACTTCCGCATCTGGCTCCACGCCGGTCACCTTGAAATAAGGCGCGGCCGCTTCCAGGAACCAGCCATGGGCGCTGCCGACGTCCAGCAAGGTGCGCGCGGCGGGCGCCTGCTCGCGCGCCCAGCCGACAATGGTGGCGAAGTTCTCCATGCGCAACGCTTTCAGTGAAGCCTCGCGCTGCGCCTCGTCGATGGTGGCATGCGCCTGCGCCTCGTTGATGGCCACAGTCAGTGCCGCCGCTTCATATCCACAGCTACCGCAGCAGCTATGCCATTCAGACAAACCGCGCCGGGCTTCGGCGCTGCAAACCAGACAAACCATGCCCACTCCATCCATTAGTCCGCCGACGACAATAGCATAAACTCATTATGAAAAAGTCACTAATTGTCGCGGTGCAGCTCAGCAGTACAGACTGCGTTAAAATGATCGGTTTGGATCTGATTAAGGTGTAGCGCGATGAAATGGGCTGTTATCGGTTTTTATATCTTGTCCGTTTTGCACATCCACTTCCGCGGCAAGGTACGCCTGCCGATCGGGCGCCAGCTGTTCGACCACTCGTCGTTCATGGCGCCGATTAACATCTTCATGCACTGGTTCTCGCGCGTGCCGTCGACCCCCTACCTGAAGGTGGAAGACTTCAAGGAACTGGAGCCCCTGCAGAAAAACTGGCAAGTTATCCGCGCCGAAGCGGAGAACCTGCTGCGCCTGCAAAAGATCAAGGCCGCCGAAAAGAACGACGACGCCGGCTTCAATTCCTTCTTCAAGAATGGCTGGAAGCGCTTCTACCTGAAGTGGTACGACGCGAGCCACCCGTCCGCCGAACAACTGTGCCCGCAGACCTATGCGCTGCTGAAATCCATCCCGAGCGTGAAGGCAGCGATGTTTGCCGAACTGCCGCCGGGCGGCAAGCTGAATCCGCACCGCGACCCGTTTGCCGGCTCGCTGCGCTACCACCTGGGCCTGGCCACGCCGAACGACGACCGCTGCTTCATCGACGTGGACGGCATCCGTCACAGCTGGCGCGACGGCCAGGGCGTGATGTTCGATGAAACCTATATCCACTGGGCGATCAACGGCAGCGAGAGCGACCGCATCATCCTGTTCTGCGACGTGGAGCGTCCGATGCGCTTCCGCTGGGCGCAGGCGATCAACCGCTTCCTGGGTAAAACCATGATGACCGCGGCCGCGTCGCCGAACGAATCGGGCGACCAGGTGGGCCTGGTGTCCAAGCTGTTCCGCGTGTCCTTCTATGCGGGCAAATACCGCCGCGCCTTCAAGGCCTGGAACAAGACCGTGTACAAGATCACCAAGGTTGGCCTGATCGTTGGCGTGGCCGCGGCGATCTACTACCTTTAATTGAGCTTCTGGCGCGCTTCCTCGCGCGTCAGCATCCACACGCGGTCGATATTGCCGTCGCGGTCTTCCGTGTAGTTGACGACGATGTCCTTGCCACGCAAGGTGGCGGGCATCTCGATCAGGTTGTCCTGGTTGAAGATGCGGCTGGACGGCGACAAGTGCCGCAATTTCCCATCGATGTAAATCTCGGGGTGATAACCCGGCGTCATCTTGCCTCGTTTGGCATGGGGCGGGAATTCGCGCGGCGCAAGGTCCGGCGAATCGGCGAGGGCAGGCAGGGACAGGACTGCGGCCGTCAGTCCGGCAAGTGCTAACAGCGTGCGGCGTTTTTGCATGGTGGGTTCGGCCAGGGTTGCTTGTTGAAGCGCTAGCTTACCCCACCCATGGCCATTGTGGCGAACATTGCCAGCGCCGCCGCCGCCATCACCGCCGTGCAGGTCCAGCCCAGCACGCGCACGCGCCTGGTCAGCTTCACATTCCCCATCACGCCCTTGTGGGTGGTCAGCAGCATCATCACCACCATGATGGGAACGGCGATCACGCCATTCACCACGGCGCTCCAGTACAGGGCCTTGATCGGGTCCAGCGGCAGGAAGCCGACCAGCGCACCGCCCAGCGTGGCGGCAACGATGATGCCGTAGAACTTGCGCGCGGCGGACGGCTGCAGTTCCAGGCTGTCGCGCCAGTTGAAGGCGCCCGCCATCGCGTACGCGGCGGAGCCGGCCAGCACGGGAATGGCCAGCAGGCCGGTGCCGATGATGCCCATGCTGAAGAGGAAGAAGGCGAGGTCGCCGGCGATGGGGCGCAGGGCCGATGCCGCCTGCGCGGAGGACTGGATATCGAGGATGCCGTGGGCGTTCAGCGTTACGGCTGTGGTCAGCATGATGGCCCAGGCCACGAGGTTGGAGAAGCCCATGCCGATCGCGGTGTCCACCTTGATGCGGTGCAGTTGCGGGCGAATCTGCTCCGGCGCCTTCTTCAGCGGCTCGGCATCCGGGTCGGCCTTCAGTTCCTCGACTTCCTGGGCCGCCTGCCAGAAGAACAGGTAGGGACTGATGGTGGTGCCGAACAGGGCGACCATCGTGGTCAGGTATTCCGTCTTCCACTGCAGGTGCGGCACGAAGGTGCTTTTCAATACATGCAGCCAGGGCACCTTGACCGCCAGTGCGGTGGCAAAGTAGGCCAGCAGGGCCAGCGTGAGCCACTTCAGGATGCTCACATAGCGCGTGTAGGGAATGAAGACTTGCAGCAGCATGGACAGCACGCCGAAGCCAAGCGCATAGAGCTGTGGCTTGCCGCCCACGATCAGGCGCAGGGCATCGCCCATGGCGGCCATGTCGGCGGCGATATTGATCGTGTTCGCGATGAGGAGCAGGCCGACCATCGTGTACAGCAGCCAGGGCGGATAGTGGCGGCGGATATTGCTGGCCAGGCCGCGGCCGCTGATGCGTCCAATGCGCGCGCTGACTTCCTGGATGCCGACCATCAGCGGATAGGTCAGGCAGGCCATCCACAGCAGGCTGAATCCGAACTGCGCGCCGGACTGGGAATAGGTGGCGATGCCGCTCGGGTCATCGTCCGCCGCGCCCGTGATCAGGCCCGGGCCGAGCTTGGACAGCCACGACTCCTCCTTCTTCGCGGCACTGCCGGCTTCGGGCGCTTCAACAGGCAATGTGGTTTGCTGATCCATTCGCCGATGCTAGGCGGCGGGCGAGGGGACGTCGGTTCGCTGACGAACTTAGCGCTGCTGAGCTTTCTGGCGCGCTTCCCAGGCCTTCAGCGCTTCCCGGTATTTTTCCAGCTCCTCCTGGTAAAGATCCAGCACGCACCAGGTGCAGCCGCTGTGGCAGCAGTCATCCGGCCCCGGCGGCGTTGGCGCCACCGGCTTCGGATCTGACCCCACAGAGGGACGCACTTTGCCCTCGCCCTTGCTACGGCTGCGTTCGTGTCTGAATGTCGGATCTGACCCCATGGTTATATTATTGCTCGGGGACGGCGAGGAGGGCCTGGTTGCGGCCGCGTTGTTTGGCGCGGTAGAGGGCCTGGTCGGCGAGTTCGATCAGTTTTTGCGGGCTGCTGGCGTCGGTGGGCACCAGCACGGCCACGCCGATGCTGATGGTGACGTGGCCAAACGGCGAGTCGGCATGCGGCAGGGTCAGCCGCTCGAGCTCGGAACAGATGGCCTGCGCCACGCCGAACGCGTCCGACACATCGGTGGCGGCGGACAGCAGCGCGAACTCTTCGCCGCCATAGCGCGCGACGAGGTCGGTGCTGCGCCGGCCGTGCGAAGTGATCAGTTGCGCCACGGTGCGCAGCGTGGCGTCGCCGGCGATGTGGCCGTAGCGGTCGTTGTATTTCTTGAAGTAGTCCACGTCCAGCATCGACAGCGCGATCGACTGGCCGGTGCGCGCGGCGCGGCGCCATTCTTCGTCCAGCGCCAGGTCGAAGCCGCGGCGGTTGGAAACGCCGGTCAGCCCGTCGGTGGTACTCAGCGCCGCCAGCTTGCGGTTGGATTCTTCCAGTTCCGCCGTGCGCGCGGCCACCAGCTTTTCCAGCTCGGCCTGCTGGCGCGTCAGGCGGCGGATGCGCCAGTGGTAGAGGCCCCACAGCCCGCCCAGCACGCCCGCCGTGGCCGCCAGGCGGAACCACCAGGTTTGCCAGAACGGCGGCGTGATCGTGATGCGCAAGGTGGCGGCTTCTTCGTTCCAGGTGCCGCGGTGGTTGGACGCTTTCACGCGGAACACATAGTGGCCCGGATTCAGGTTGGTATAGGTCGCCACGCGGTGCTCGGCGTCGGCCTCCACCCATTCGCGGTCGAAACCTTCCAGCTGGTAGGCATAGCGGTTGTGCATGGGCTCGGTGTAGTGCAGGGCCGAGAATTCCAGCGAGAACGTCGGCACCTGGGACGACAGCGTCAGCGACGTCGGCGCAGTCGGCGTGCCCGTCAGCTGCACGCCTTCCGGCAACTGTCCCTCATTGATCGAGTGGTTGAACAGCTTGATGTCCGTGATCGCGATCTGCGGCGCCACCGATACCCGCTTTACCGCCTTCGGATCGACCGCCGTCATGCCATGCACGCCGCCGAAGTAGAGCAGGCCGTCCGCCCGCGCGGAGGAGTTGGCGGCGAAGCCATCGGTGAGCCCGTCGGACGGCGTGAACAGCTGGGCCGAGCCCTCGGCCGGATCGATGCGGAACAGGCCGGCAATCGTGCTGACCCACAGCCGGCCGTCCTGGTCGCTCTGGATGGCCAGTGTTTTCAGGTTGTTGGTGGCGGCCGCGAGCGAGCGGAAGCTGAACTTGCCGTCCGCACCTTCGACCAGCTGGGCCAGGCCGCGCGCGGTGCCGACCCAGATGCGGCCCGCCGCGTCTTCATGCAGGCTGGTGACGTTGTCGTCCGGCAGCCCATCCGGCTTGGCGCGCAAGTGGCGGAATTTGCCGGTCGATGGATCGAGCAAGTCCAGCCCGCCGCCATTCCATTCCGAGCCCATCCACACGCGGCCCTTGCGGTCTTCCAGCACCGTGGTAGTGCCGTTCACGCCGCGGCTGTCCGGATTTTTCGGATCGTTCAGGTAAGTCTGGTACTTGTCCGCCGCGATGTCATAGCGGATCACGCTGTTGCCCGTGCCCAGCCACAGTACGCCGCCCTTGCCCGGCGCGATCGCGTTGATGAAGTCGCTGGCCGTGTTGCCGAAGTGCGTCACCCTGAATTCGCCATCAGGACGGTCCAGCCGGTTCAGCCCGCTCGACGTGCCCACCCACAGCGGCCCGCTGGCGCCCTGGTACAGGCTGTAGATGATGCTGTGGCTTAGCGAGCCGGGCTTGCCGTCGCCCATGTAGCGGCGCAACACTTTGCCGCTGGCCGGATCGTACAGGCCCAGGCCGGAATTGCCGCCCAGCCAGATCTTTCCATCCGGCGAAGTGGCCAGGCTGAGCAGCGCGTTGCTGGCCGGCGCGATCTTGCCGTCGATGCGGTAGGGCACGGTACGCTCGAAACCGCTGCTGTTCAGGTTGACGAGCGCGATGCCGTCCGTGAAGGATGCCAGCCACAGCATGCCGCCGCGGTCCTGCATCATGGCGCGCAGGTTGTCGCCGGGCAGGGAGTAGGGATCGTCCGCCTGGTGCAGGAACTGGTCGAAGCGGCCGGACGACTCATCCCAGCGCAGCAAGCCGGCCGTCAGCGTGGTGGCCCACAGTGTGCCGGACTGGTCGATGAAGAAGTTGGTGATGCGGCTGTTGGGCGAAGCAATGGTTTCGCGCGCCGACCACGGCTGGCGGCGGTCCCAGCGCATCACGCCCGCCTCGGTGCCGATCCACAGCCGACCCTGCCGATCGAAAGCCAACGCGCGGACGATATTGCTGCGCGCGCGCGGATCGTTTTCCGGTCCGGTGCGGTAGTGGACGAATTCCTTGGCGCCCGGCGCCAGGTAATCGATGCCGCCCGGCCAGGTGCCGGTCCAGATGCCGCCTTCGTCGTCGCGCGCCAGCGCGTTCAGGTCGTTGCTGGCCAGGCTGCCCGGCCTGGACGGGTCATGGGCGTAGATGGTGAATGCGCCGGTGGTCGGGTCGAAGTGCTGCAGGCCGCCCCAGGTGCCCAGCCACATGCCGTCGCGGCCGTCGCTGATGATGTTCTTGATGACGCGTGAATTGTTCGGGCCGCCTGTCGGCGCGAAGACGGTGAAATCGCCGCCCACCGGATTGAAGCGGGCCAGGCCGTCCTGGGTACCAGCCCAGATATTGCCCTGGCGGTCTTCGTAGAGCGCGGAAACGCGGTCATGCGGCAGCGAGCCCGGCTTGTTGGCCTTGTAGCGGATGGCGCGGTATCCGTCGTAGCGGTACAGGCCGTTGGTATGCGTGCCGATCCAGACGAAGCCTTGCCGGTCTTGCAATAGGGACAGCATCGACGGTTCGTCGCCGCCGAGCGGACCCAGCTTTTTGAAGCGCAAGGAGGGCGGGGCGGCCAAGCATGCGCCAGCCACTGCCGTCAGAATGAGCAGCGTAAACAGGCGAATCAGGGAGCGGATAGGCGGGCGGAAACAATACATATCGTTACATTATACATTCCATTTGTGCAAGAGTTTCTATCCAAAACTCGCTGTTTCCGTGCGCAGTGGTGCTGAAACGGGTATCATCCATGGTTGGCCGGAATCCCGGCCGCTCTGCTTTTTGAAAAAGATTTTATGTCTGACACTGAGATCATCCCCGTTAACCCGGCTGCCGCCCCGAGCGAAGTCCGCTTCAGCGACTTCGGCCTGTCGCAGGACATTCTGCGCGCGCTGACCGAGCAGGGCTATACCCACCCGACCCCGATCCAGGCCCAGGCCATTCCGATTGTGTTGCAGGGACGCGACGTAATGGGCGCTGCCCAGACCGGTACCGGCAAGACTGCCAGCTTCTCGCTGCCCATCATCCAGAACCTGCTGCCGCAAGCGAACGCGAGCATGAGCCCGGCGCGCCATCCGGTGCGCGCCCTGGTGCTGACGCCGACCCGCGAACTGGCGGTGCAGGTGGCCGAAAACGTGGCCGCCTATTCCAAGCACACCCCGCTGCGTTCCACCGTCGTGTTCGGCGGCATGGACATGAAGCCGCAAACGGAAATCCTGCGCCGCGGCGTGGAAATCGTGATTGCCACGCCGGGCCGCCTGCTGGACCACGTCGAGCAAAAGAATATCTCCCTGGGCCAGGTGCAGATGCTGGTCATGGACGAAGCCGACCGCATGCTGGACATGGGCTTCCTGCCGGACCTGCAGCGCATCATCAATATGCTGCCGAAAGTGCGTCAGAACCTGATGTTCTCCGCCACTTTCTCGCCCGAGATCAAGAAACTGGCCAGCAGCTTCCTGAACAAGCCGGTCACCATCGAAGTGGCGCGCAGCAATGCCACCGCCGACAAGGTGACCCAGGTGGTCTACAAGGTCGCCGAAGAACACAAGCGCGACGCGGTCGCCCACATCCTGCGCCAGCGCGAGCTGAAGCAGGTGATCGTGTTCTCCAACACCAAGATCGGCGCCTCCCGCCTGGCGCGCGGCCTGGAGCAGGAGGGCATGAAGGCCACCGCCATCCACGGCGACAAGACGCAGCAGGAGCGCATGGCCGCCCTGGATGCGTTCAAGAAGGGCGATATCGATGTGCTGGTGGCGACCGACGTGGCCGCCCGTGGCCTCGATATTTCGGACCTGCCTTGCGTAGTCAACTACGACCTGCCGTATAACGCGGAAGACTATGTGCACCGCATCGGCCGTACCGGCCGTGCCGGCGCTTCGGGCGATGCGATCTCGATCTATTCGGACAAGGACGAGCGCCTGCTGACCGATATCGAAAAGCTGATCAAGCAGAACATCACCCGTGGCCAGCTGGAAGGTTTCGCACCGGCGACGTTCCATGGCGACGAACGCCACGGCGACCGCCGCCGCAACCGCACCGAGTCCGACGCGCGCAATGCCCGTGGCGGCGAACGCGAGCGCCGCGCTCCGTCCGGTTCCGGTTCGGGCCCTCTGCCGCGCCGCGAAAAAGTGGATCCGTGGTTCCTGAAGCCGTATGAGCCTTCCCGCAGCACGAATGCCGCCGCGGCCCAGCCGCCCGCTCCGGTCAGCAAGCCGAAGCCCAAGGTGGCCGCCCTGCTGGGTGGGTTGCCTAAGTCCTAAAAGAAATGCCCGCTGCCTGCGGGCATTTTTTTCTTGTAGCGAAGGGAGACAATGAGTGACAATTACGTCAATAGTTAATTGGTAAAATATTTGCCCTCCCGGCAGCACGTCGCTGCCCGACCTTTGCAAGAGCCCTGCCGTGACCATCCTAGCCAATAAGCGCATCGCTATCATCGTTCCCTGCTATAACGAAGAACTGACCGTGGCCGACATCGTCCGCGACTTCAACGCCTGCCTGCCGCAGGCGCCGGTCTACATCTTCGACAATAATTCCTCCGACCGCACCGTGGAGGTGGCGCAGCAGGCGGGCGCCATCGTGCGCCGCGTGCCGCTGCAGGGCAAGGGCAATGTGATCCGCCGCATGTTTGCCGACGTGGATGCCGATATTTACATCATGGTCGACGGCGACAATACCTACGATGCCAGCGTGGCGCCGCAGCTGGCTGAAAAGCTGGTGCGCGAGGGTCTGGACATGGTGGTCGGCACCCGCGTGACCGAGGAGCAGGAGGCTTACCGCTTCGGCCACCGTTTCGGCAACCGCATGCTCACGGGCTGCGTGGCCATGGTGTTCGGGAATACCTTTACCGATATGCTGTCCGGCTACCGCGTGTTCTCGCGCCGCTATGCCAAGTCCTTCGCCGCGCACTCGGCGGGCTTCGAGACCGAAACCGAGCTGACGGTGCACGCGCTCGAGCTGCGCATGCCGGTGGCCGAGGTGGCGACCGTGTACAAATCGCGTCCCGAAGGCTCGTTCAGCAAGCTGAATACCTACCGCGACGGCATGCGCATCATGTGGATGATCCTGAAGCTGTTCAAGAACGAGAAGCCGCTGCACTTCTTCTCGATCGGCGCGGCGCTGTGCGGGCTGGCGGCCCTGGGCCTGGCCGTGCCGCTGGTGAGCACCTGGCTGGAAACCGGCCTGGTGCCGCGCATGCCGACCGCCGTGCTGTGCACCGGCCTGACGCTGTTCGGCGCGGTGCTGCTGTCCTGCGGCCTGATTCTCGACACGGTCACGCGCGGACGCATCGAGCAAAAACGTTTCGCTTACCTGTCGCTGCCCGCACCGGGCCATGACTAAGCCGGCAGCGCCGCGCCTGGGCCGCGCCTGGGCTGCGCTGGACACGGCGCGCGGCTGGCGCATCGCCCTGGTCGCCGGCCCGCTATTCTTTGCCCTGCTGTCCCTGTCCTATGGGCAGGACAGCAACTGGGATCTGCAGAACTACCACCTCTACAACCCCTTTGCGCTCTTGCACGGCAAGATCGGCTTCGATCTCGCGCCGGGCGTCTGGCAAAGCTACTTCAACCCGACGCTGGATTTGCTCTACTACGGCCTCGCGACCACGCTGCCTGCGCGGTTGGCCGGCGCCATCATGGGCGCGCTGCACGGACTTAATTTCGTTCTCATCGCCTATATCGCGCTGCACCTGCTGCCGCGCCGCCTTCCCGCAGCGGCCTCC
>DASWYX010000544.1:0-10455 GCA_036404755.1 Pseudoduganella sp. | reverse complement strand
CAGGGCTTCATCGATATCGTGGGTAATGAAGACGATGGTGGTGCGGATGCGCGTCCATACGTCCAGCAGCAGTTCCTGCATCTTCAGCCGGGTTTGCGCATCGAGGGCGCCGAAGGGCTCGTCCATCAGCATCACGCGCGGATGGTTGATCAGCACACGGGCGATCTCCACGCGCTGCTGCATGCCGCCCGAAAGCTGCGAGGGGTAGCTGTTTTCGAATCCCTCTAGCCCGACGAGCTGCAGCAGTTCGCGCGCCTGCCGGCGGCGCTCGTCGCGCGGCACGCCTTTCATCTTCAGGCCGAAAGCCACGTTGTCCAGCACCTTCTTCCACGGGAAGAGCGTGTGCTGCTGGAAGACCATGCCGCGCTCGGGGTGCGGCCCGTTCACCGGCTGGCCGTCCACGTGCACGCTGCCGGCGCTGGCTTGCAGGTGTCCCGCCAGCGCGTCAAGCAGGGTGGACTTGCCGCAGCCGGAAGGCCCGAGCACGCAGATGAATTCACCCGGCCGCGCCGACAGCGATACGTCCTGCAGGGCGGCCAGGCCGCCGCGCTCGATGTGCAGCTGGCGGATATCGATGGAACCTTGCGTCATGCTTTTCTCTCCATGAAGTACCAGGGCATCAGGGCATTGCCGATCTTCTTCACCAGCACGCTGCTGCCCATGCCGAATACGCCGATGAACAGCATGCCGACGATAATCTCCGGATAGTTCTGCACGATGTAGGACGCCCAGGTGTAGTAGCCGATGCCGAACTGGCCCGAGATCATTTCCGCCGTCACGAGGCAGAACCAGGCCGTGCCCATGCCGATCGACAGCCCGGTGACGATGCTCGGCGCGGCAGCCGGCAGGATCACATCGGTGAAAACGGACGCCGGCCCGCTGCCCAGGCTGCGCGCGGAAGCGATCAGCCTTGCATCCACCCCTTCCACACCGTGGATGGTGTTGAGCAGGATGGGGAAGAGCGCGCCGATGAAGGTGATGAAGACCATCGACAGCTCCGACGATGGAAACATCAGGATCGCCAGCGGAATCCACGCCACGGCCGGAATGGGGCGCAGCACCTCCAGCGGCGGCAGCAGGGCGTCTTCCAGGAAGCGCGAGCGGCCGATTAGCAGGCCGAGCGCGATGCCCACCACGGCCGCCGCGGCGTAACCGGCGAACACGCGGTAGATGCTGGCCATCAGGTGGTGAGCCAGCTTCGGCGACTGCAGCAGGGCGCCGGCGGCCAGCAGCGCTTCCTCCGGCGAGGGCACGTTGCGGAAGGTGAGCAGGCCGAGGTCGATGCGGTGCGTCGACGCCCACTGCCAGGCGAGCACGCAGACGGCGACCGATAGCACGCGCAGGGCAATACGGCCAAGGCGCCCGAGGCGGCCAGTGTTCGCGCGATCGGCTGCGGCGGCCGGGCGCGCCAGGCCGCGTGCGCCGGGCTGCGCGTTTGACGTGGACGTCGAAGTGGTCATGATGCGCCTCAGCCCGCGACGGCCGCCCTGGCGCCGTTAAAGTCCAGCACCTTGCCGTTGTTCTTCTTCGCCCACGCTTCCGCAGACTCCTTCAGCAGGAAGGCATTGATTTCGTTCTTGCCGCTGCTGACGAACCAGGCGTCGCTGGCGAACAGCTTGATGCCGCTTTCCCGGTCCTGGGCATAGACGGTGCGAATCTTCCGGCCGGATTTCTCCAGCTTTGCCAAGTCCGCGAACGCGGATTCCGGTGTGGCGTAGCTGCGCACCAGCGCTTCGCCGCTGACCCAGATCTGGGCCACGCGCTTGACGTCCGTAATCGGTTTGCCGGTAGCGGCGTCCTTGCCGGACAGCGGCAGTTTGGCGTAGTTCTTCAGTTGCGAGTCGTAATCCAGGCCCGCCTGCCTGAAGGCGGAGCGGATGTACTGGTCGTTGATGAAGGTGTTGGCGTCGATATCGCTGTCCGTGCGCTTCAGCAGGCGCAGGGTTTCGATCGAGGTTTTCACCGCCTGGCGGTACTCCGGCTTCCAGCTCAAATCACGCGTCTGCAGGCCGAGGGGACCATGGAACAGGTAATTCACTTCGGCTTCGATGCCGGTCACTTTCGCCACCAGTTCGCTGTACTTCTCCGGTTCGGCGGCAAACAGGCGGTCCGCTTCGATGGCGGCGCGCAGGAAGGCCACCACGACTTCGGGATACTTCTTCGCGTAGTCGCCGTCCACCAGGCTGCCGTGCATCGTGGGCGCATTGGCTTGCGAGCCATCGTAGATCTTGCGCGCGAAGCCGCGGTGCGGGAACAGTTCGGCGAAGGGCACGAAGTCGGCGTGCGCGTCGACCTTGTTGCTCTGCAGGGCGGAGCCGGCAATTTCCGGTGCCTGCGTCGTGATGTTCACATCCTTTTCCGGGTCCCAGCCCTGGGCCTTGACGGCGCGCAGCAGCATGCCGTGGGCGGTGGAAGCGAAGGGCACGGAAATGGTCTTGCCCTTTAGTTCCGCCAACGACTGCACCGCGGAGGCTTTCGGCACCACGATGCCATTGCCGCTGCCTGCCGTGCTGCCGGACAGCACGGTAATGAACTGGCTTTGCCGGCCCGCCTTGGCGAAGGCGGCGCCGTTGAAGGAGCCGGGGAAGTCGGCCATCGAGCCGATATCCAGCTTGCCGGCCACCATCTCATTGGTCAGCGGCGCGCCGGACGTGAAGTTTTTCCACTGGATGTCGTACTGCGCATCCTTGTACTTGCCGTCGCGCGGCAGGTATTTCTCCAGCAGCTTCAGCTCGCGGATCAGGATGCCGCCGGTGGCGCAGTTGATCGTCGTGTCCTGCGTGCCGATGGCCACGCGGATGGTTTCGGCATTCGCTGTGCCGATCAGCAGTGCAATGGCAAGCCCTAGTAGCGGTTGTTTCATTTTCTTCTCTCCTGGATTTAGCGCAGCAAATAAGGGATATCGACGCGGACGGCGCCCGTGGGGCAATCCTTCTCGCAAGGCATGCAGTACCAGCACTCGTCGAACTTCATATAGGCCTTGCCCTTGACGAAGTCGATGGCCAGCACGTCCAGCGGGCAGACGTCGACGCAGACGGTGCAGCCTTTGTGCGCGATGCATTTATCCTCATCCACGCGCACCGGCACGCTAGTGATATTCAAAGTCGTTGGCATCCTGTTTCTCTTCCTTGTTGATCCGCAGCCGCTGGTAGGCGGTCTTTTCCTGTTCGTCCAGCTTCACGATGTAAGGTTCGATCGGCCGCTTGAAGCAGGTCATTGCGTCGTTCTGTTTTTGCAGCTGCACGTGCACGAACCAGTCGGCATCGTTGCGCTGCGGGTGGTCCACGCGGTAGTGGTAGAGGCCCCAGCGGCTCTCGGTGCGGTACAGCGAGGCGCGCGCCGCCATTTCGGCGCAATCGCGGATCGCGTGCACTTCCATGGCGCGCATCAGCTCATGCGGGTTGCGCGCGGAAAGGCGGTCCAGGTCCTCGCGGATGGCCTCGAAGCGCTGCAGGCCGATTTCCATCTTGCGCGTGACTTTCGGCGGCTGCAGGTAATCGTTGACCATGCGGCGCAGCTTGTACTCGACCTGGTTCGGCGGCAGGCCGTCCTCCCGGTTCAATGGCGCCAGGACGCGGGCGCGTTCGCGCTCGACCTGGGCTTCGTCCACATCCGGCAGCGGACGCTCGGCGCAGTAGCGCGCCGCGCTTTCGCC
The DNA here is from genome assembly GCA_036404755.1 of Pseudoduganella sp. Taxonomy (GTDB): domain Bacteria; phylum Pseudomonadota; class Gammaproteobacteria; order Burkholderiales; family Burkholderiaceae_D; genus Rugamonas. The sequence goes on along the minus strand of DASWYX010000544.1, from coordinate 6,800 downwards.
GGCCAGCTTGCCGTACACGAAGGCGCCCAGCATGTAGTTGTGCGGCACGCAGGCCAGGTCGCCCGCCGCGTACAGGCCGGGCACCGTGGTTCCGGCATGCTCGTTGACCCAGACGCCGGAGGCGGAGTGTCCGCTGCACAGGCCGATCTCGGAAATGTGCATTTCCACCATCTGCTCGCGGTAGTCGGTGCCGCGTCCTTCGTGGAAGCGTCCGCGGCTCGGGCGCTCGTTGGTGTGCAGGATGGTTTCGATGGTGCTGATCGTTTCCTCGGCCAGGTGGTTCAGCTTCAGGAATACGGGGCCATCGCCACCCTGCAGTTCGCGGTAGAACTCCATCATCATCTGGCCGCTCCAGTAGTCGCACTCGATGAAGCGCTCGCCCTTGTTATTGGTCGTGAAGCCGCCAAAGGGCCCCGTAACGTAAGCGCAGGCCGGGCCGTTGTAATCCTTGATCAGGGGATTGATCTGGAAGCACTCGATGCCGGACAGCTCCGCCCCAGCGTGATAGGCCATGCTGTAGCCGTCGCCCGCATTGGTCGGGTTCTCGTATGTGCCGAACAGGTAGCCGGAGGCGGGCAGGCCGAGGCGGCCGGCGGCGCCCGTGGACAGCACTACGGTCTTGGCGCGGATCACGTGGAATTCCGCCGTGCGGCAGTCGAAAGCCATGGCCCCGGCGATGCTGCCGTCGGCGGCCGTCAGCAGGCGCGTGGCGACCAGGCGGTTCGTGATCTCGACGCGGGCGCGCTTCAGGCGGCGGTACAGCACTTTCTTGATGTCGTGGCCCTCAGGCATGGGCAGCACGTAGGTGCCCATATGGTGCACCTTGCGCATCGCGTAGTCGCCCGTTTCATCCTTCTCGAACTTCACGCCCCAGCGGTCCAGCTCCTCGATCATCGGGTAGCTGTTGCGCGCATAGGCCATCACCGTTTTCTGGTTGACGATGCCGTCGTTGGCGGTGGTGATCTCCTTCACGTACTGCTCGGGTGTCGCGAAACCGGGAACGATGGCGTTATTCAGTCCGTCCATGCCCATGGAGATGGCGCCGCTGCGTTTCACATTGGCTTTCTCCAGCAACAGCACGCGCAGTTCCGGATTGGCCTCCTTGGCTTTGACCGCCGCCATCGGGCCGGCCGTGCCGCCGCCGATTACCAGCACGTCCACGGTCTGGATATGTGTATTCATGGGGTGTCCTGGGTTGAGGCGCGGCGCGCGATCTGCAGCCGGTACTGAAAGGCATCGCCGCGGAAGTAGAGGTATTCGAAATCCAGCGGCTTGCCGCCGGCCGTGTGGGTAAGGCGTTCGATGCGCAGTACGGGCATGCCTTCGCCGATCTGCAGGGCCGCCGACAGCGCGTGGTCGGCCAGGATGGCGTCGATGCGCAGGTCCGCCTTGCCGAGGGCAATGCCGTAATCGTTTTCCAGGATCAGGAAGATGTCGCGCGCCGCCAGGTCCTCCTGGCGCAGGCGTTCACCCAGTTCCGGCGCCATATAAGTCACCTCCAGCGACACCGGTTCGCGGTTCAGCAGGCGGATGCGGCGGATTTCCGTCACCAGCGCGCCGGCGGCAAGGCCCAGTTGCCGCGCCACGTGCGGCGCGGCGGGGACGGTGTCGATGGCGCTCACGCGGTTGTAGATCTCGTAGCCGCGGCGCGACATCGCTTCGGCGAAGCCTTCGAGCTGGGTCAGTTCCTGGAATGCCTTGGGCTTGGAGACGAAGGTGCCCTTGCCCGGAATCTTGAAGATGACCCCTTCCTTCTGCAGGTCGTTCAGCGCCTGGCGCACGGTGATGCGGCTGACGCCGAAGCTGCTGCCGATATCGCTCTCGGCGGGCAACTGGGCATGCGGCGGGAAGGTGCCGTCCAGGATGCGTTCGCGCAGGCTTTCCTTGACCTGGGCGTACAGCGGCAGCGGCGATAAGGGTTGGTTCATGAAGGTGGCTCAACCTGTTATGACAGGTCATGATCGATTTGGATGAACCGATCTTATCGAGCCGCTTCATGCATGAAAACGAATCAATTCGCGCATGCATATGCGCCCGGGGCGCATATGCAAATGCGGCAAACGAGGATGGCGGCTTTCAGCTGCTGCCGTAGTGGGCCGCTTGCGCAGCGCCGGTTTCGGCCAGGCCGGTGGCGGTATCCAGGTAGCGTGCGATGGCGTCGTTCAGCGTCGGCAGCAGGATGCCGCGTTCGCTGCCCAGGGCCGAGAAGCGCGGCTGGGCGGCCTGCGCATCGAAGGCGGTGGCGGGCCGGCCTTCCAGCCCGTCCGCATCCACGCCCGCCATGGCGCAGACGCGCTGCGCCAGCTCATGCCAGCTCAGGGCCTCGCCATTGGTCAGGTGCCAGGTGCCGCATTCCTTGTCGATCAGCAGGTCGAGGCAGGTCTGCACCAGGTCCGGCACATAGGTTGGCGACACGATCAGGTCGTTCGCAGCCGCGAAGGTTTCGCCTGCCGCCAGCGCCTGCAAGGCGAGCGTGACGAAGTTGTGGGAATCCCACGGTCCGAAGAAGGCGCTGGTGCGCACCACCAGCGTCTGCGGATGAATGGACAGCATGCGCTGCTCCGCTTCCGCCTTGCTGCGGCCGTACACGTTCAGCGGCGCCACGGCGTCGCTCTCCACGTAGGGCGCGCCCTTGCTGCCATCGAAGACCTGGTCGCTGGAGAAGCTGAGCAGGTGCAGCGCATGCTTCGCGCACGCCACCGCCAGTACGGAAGCGCCGTGCGCGTTCTCGCGCTGGCAGCGCGCCGCGTCGTTCTCCGCCTGGTGTATTCGCACATAGCCGCCGGCGTTGATGATGGCCCAGGGCTGGTAGCGCTGGATGGCTGCGTCCACGGAGGCGGGATCGGTTATGTCCATATCCTGCCGCGACAGCACGCGGTAGGACAGATTGCGCTGCTCGCAGATGCGCGCAAAGGCCGAGCCCAGCGTGCCGGTGGCGCCCGTGATCAGGATCGGCAGCGCGGGCCGCTGCGGGAACTGGCGTTCGGGCGGCAGTGCTGCAATACTGGTGCTGGTCGCGGCGGGCGGACAGAGGAAACGTCCGGGCCGGCGCCACCAGCCGGCGCCCTGCAGCACTGGATGGGAAAGCGGACGGCCGGTGGCCAGCTCGCGCATCATCCCGGCCAGCGCGGTCGGGCGCGGCACGGGCGAGCGCAGGTCGAAGGCGCCCGTCTCGTAATAGCCCTTGCATTCGGTGACGAGGCAGTTCCAGTCGAAGGAGCCAAGCAGGGACCAGACGGTGACGGCGCGCATGTCCATGCCGCGCCGCTTCACGTCAAGCGCGGCGTTCCACACTTCCTGCAGCCAGCGCAACTGGTCCTCGCGGTTGGCGTCGATATGCGCTTCGGTGACGGCCATCGGCAGTCCGTAGCGCTCCCATACCTCTTCAATCAGCGGGCCAATGCCCGGGGTAGGCACGGCCAGGGCGCGCGCCGTTTCGATATCGGCGAAGCCGTCCGCGCCCACATAGCGCTGGGGGTAGCGGTCGGCGCGGTGATCGAGCCAGCGTTCGCTGGTGATGTAGTAGTTCAGGCCCACGATATCGGGCGGGCAGGGATTGTCCCTGAACCACAGCAGCTCTTCCTCGCTCAGCTTGCCGCGCAGCGTGAGGTAGCCCCACAGCGCATGCGTGGCGTCCACGCGGCCGCACAGCAGGTCCCAGGCCAGCCAGCGCCGCTCGTTGTAGAAATTCGCCCACTCGGACAGCTCGGGCGTGCTGTAAGTCTTGCCCAGGTCGTCCGTCTGCACCAGCTTCGCGTTCGGATTCACGGCGCGGATCGCGCGCATGGACAGCACGACGGCGCGGCACTGGTTCACTAGCGCGCGCAGGAAGGTGACGTCGTCGCGGCCATGCGGATACCACAGGCCATACAGGCCGCAGAAGCGCGCCGTGGTCAAGGGTTCGTTGACGGGCGTGTAGTACTCCACCCAGGGATAACGCTGTGCTACGGCTCCCGCATATTCGGCCAGCTGCTCGGGAAAGGCCGGATCCACCAGGCTGGTGTGGCGCGGCCCGCTGCCATGGTGGACCAGACCGACGATGGGCGATACGCCCAGTGCCTGCAGCGCCGGCAGGCGCTCATCGGGCAGGCGCCAGTCGGCATTGGCGATGCCTTCCGGCGCCACGCGCTCCCATAGCACGGGATAGCGCAAGGCGCGTATGCCCAGTGCCGCAAAGCGGTCCAGGTCATCTTCACGGCGGTCGTGGCCGTTCTGTTCTATCTGGCTGAAATACTGATCGGATACGCGGTTGACGGTGCCTTCCAGCCCGCCCCACAACTCAATAGTGGTTGGCTTGTTCGTGGACATTATTGGGCTTTGTTAGTAGAGAAGACAAAAAGTATCCCGAAATTTCTGCCGGGGTGGCGCAACCTTGCCTATAGTCATGCGTGCGCGCCCGCATCGCCTGCTTCGCTACACTGCGACGCATGCGTTTTTCTTTTCTCGGAAATACACTGGAAGACTGGGGAACGGCGCTGACTGTGATGGCAGCGTCCGCCGTGCTGCTGTACCTGGTGAAATGCCTGGCCGTGCGGCGCCTGGCGATCATCGCCGAAGGAACCCATACTCCCGTTGACGACTGGCTGGTGCGCATGCTGCGCTCCACCTGGCTGCTGACTATCCTGGTCGGCGCCGCATGGATGGGCAGCCAGATGCTGGACCTGCCATCGAAGCAGCACACATGGATGTGGCGCATCACGGCCACCACTTTGCTGGTGCAGGCCGGCGTATGGGGTGACAGCCTGGTGCGTTCATGGCGCGGTCATTACCGGCGCAGGGAAACCGGCGCCTCCGCCACGTCGGCCGCCATCATCGATTTCGTCTTGCGGCTGATGCTGTGGATCGTCTTCACGCTGATGGTGCTGGATAACCTCGGCTTCAATATCACAACCCTGGTGGCCAGCCTGGGCATCAGCGGCATCGCGGTGGCGCTGGCCGTGCAGAACATCCTCGGCGACCTGTTCGCGTCGCTCTCCATTGTGCTCGACAAACCCTTCGTGGTGGGCGACTTCATCATCGTGGACGACAAGCTGGGTTCCGTCGAATACATCGGCCTGAAGACCACGCGCCTGCGCGGCCTGGGCGGCGACCAGATCATCTTCTCCAACGGCGATATCCTGAAGGCGCGCATCTTGAACCAGACGCGCATGCAGATGCGCCGCGCGGCGTTCATCCTGCGCGTGCGGCACGGCACCGGCGAAGAGCAGTTGCGCCTGATTCCGGAAATCCTGAAGAATGCCGTGCTGGCGCAATCGAAGACCGCCAATTTCGAACGCGCGCATTTCTCCGGCATGGGCGAATGGTCCTTCGACTTTGAAACCGTCTACTGGATCAAGTCGCCGGACTATTTCGTTTTCATGGATACCCAGCAGGCGATCTTCCTGTCCGTGGTGCGCGAGCTGGACGCCGCCGGCATCGAACTCGCGGTGCCGATGCGACTGATGGTGCCCGATCAGCTAAACTTGACCCCTTCGAAGATAACCGAAGAGGTAGTATGAAAAAACTGGTCGCGGGAGGGATTGCCATGGTGATGGCGGGAAGTGCATTGGCGGCGTCGGTACAGGATGTGGCGGAGCGTTACCGCAAGGCTGTGCTGGCCGTGGGCCAGCATGATGCGAACTATGTGGACGCTTATTACGGCCCGCCCGCGCTGCAGGAAGAGGCGGTGAAGCACAAGCAGCCGCTGGCGGCGATCCGCAAGGATGTGCAGGCCGCGCGCCGCGATATCGCGCAGCAGAATTCCGCCAATGCGGACGAGGCGCTGCGCATCGAGTTCCTGTCCAAGCAGCTGCGCGCGGTGGAAGCACGCATCGATATGCTGGAGGGGAAGAAGTTCACGTTCGATGAAGAGACTTCGCTGCTTTATGACGCGGTGTCGCCGCACCACGACCGCGCCTATTACGAAGCCATCGTGGCCGAGGTGGACAAGCTGATCCCCGGACCCGGCTCGCTGCAGGACCGCCTGAAAGCCTTCCGCGCCCAGTTCGTGATTCCGAAGGAGCGCCTGAAGACCGTGTTCGACGCGTCCATCGCCGCCTGCCGCGAACGCACGGCGCGCTTCGTCGAGCTGCCGAAGAACGAGAGCTTCGTGCTGGAGTTCGTCAGCAACAAGCCCTGGTCCGGCTACAACTGGTATAAGGGCAATGCCCATTCCCTCATCCAGATCAATACCGAATTCCCGATCTATATCGAGCGCGCGCTGGACCTGGGCTGCCACGAAGGCTATCCCGGCCACCACGTCTACAACGCACTGTTGGAGCAGGAGCTGGTGAAGAAGCGCAACTGGGTAGAGTTCAGTGTGTATCCGCTGTATTCGCCGATGTCCCTGATCGCCGAGGGCAGCGCCAACTACGGCATCAAGATGGCCTTCACCGACGAGGAGCGCCTGGACTTCGAACAGAAAACCCTGTTCCCGCTGGCCGGCCTGGACCCGGCGCTGGCGCCGAAATATGCGCAGCTGCTGAAGCTGATGGCAAAACTGAGCTATGCGGACAATGATGGCGCGCGCGAATACCTGGAAGGGCGCTTCAGCAAGGAGCAGGCGCAGGAGTGGATGGTGAACGTGGGCCTGTATCCGCCCGAGAAATCGGCGCAGCGCGTGTCCTTCTATGACGCGAACCGCGGCTATGTGATTAATTACAATCTGGGCCAGGACATGGTCAAGGCCTACGTCGAGCGTCACGCGACGGCCACTGATCCGGCGGCCGCACGCGTGCAGCGGTGGGATGCGTTCAAGCAGTTGTTGTCGTCTCCGCGTCTCGCCAGCGGACTTCGCTGACGTTCACGCACGGCGGATCAAT
>DASWYX010000543.1:0-11033 GCA_036404755.1 Pseudoduganella sp. | reverse complement strand
GCATGGTGATCCGTACCATTGCATCGGAGATCCCCAACTTCGAAAAGCTGGACCTGCCCGAAGTGCTGAAAGAAGTGGTGATGACCAAGCGCGGGCTGGTGCTGGTGGTGGGCGGCACGGGTTCCGGCAAATCGACCACGCTGGCGGCGATGATCGATTATCGAAATGCCAACTCGGCGGGCCACATCATCACGGTGGAAGACCCGGTGGAATATGTCCACAAGAACAAGGGCTGCCTGATCACGCACCGCGAAGTGGGCGTGGACACCCTGAGCTGGCACCATGCGCTGAAAAACACGCTGCGCCAGGCGCCGGACGTGATCCTGATCGGTGAGATCCGCGACACGGAAACCATGGAGCACGCGATCGCGTTCGCGGAAACGGGCCACCTGTGCCTGGGCACGCTGCACGCGAACAACGCCAACCAGACCATGGACCGCATCATCAACTTCTTCCCGGAAGAGCGGCGCAACCAGCTGCTGATGGACCTGTCGTCCAACCTGCGCGCCATCGTGTCGCAGCGCCTGATCCGCACCGAGGACGGCAAGGGGCGCAAGGCGGCGATCGAGATCCTGCTGAACACCCCGACCATTTCCGAGATGATCTTCAAGGGGAACTTCCACGCCATCAAGGAAATCATGCACAAGTCGCGCGAGCTGGGCATGTGCACCTTCGACCAGGCGCTGTACGAACTCTATAATAAAGGCTATATCGCCTACGAAGAGGCGCTGCGCAATGCCGACTCGGCCAACCAGTTGCGCCTGCAGATCAAGCTGAGCGGCACGCGCAAGGGTCCCGATGACGGTGGTGGCGGCGGCGGGCGCGGTCCGGGCGAGTTGAGCATGCAGGTGGATGAAGAAGAGGAAGAAGAATAAGCAATGCCGAAGTTTGAAGACAAGATTTGCACGCGCGCCGAACTGGCCGCGCGGGTGGCCGCCCTGCCAAAGCCGGTGGTGTTGACCAATGGCGTGTTCGACATCCTGCACCGCGGCCACGTGACCTACCTGGCGCAGGCGCGCGAACTGGGAGCGTCGCTGGTGGTGGCGGCCAATACCGATGCTTCGGTCAAGCGCCTGGGCAAGGGCGACGACCGTCCGCTGAATACCTGCGAGGACCGGCTGGCGGTGCTGGCGGCGCTGGAAGCGGTGTCGCTGGTGGTGCCCTTCGAAGAGGATACGGCGCTGGAAGTGGTGCTGGAGGCGCGTCCCGAGATTTACGCCAAGGGCGGCGATTACGATATGACGGCCATCCCGGAAGGGAAGGCGGTGCTGGCTTATGGCGGCAAGGCTGTCGCCATCGATTTCGAACATGACCGTTCGACCACCAAGCTGCTGGCGAAGGTGCGCATGTTCACCTGACCTGGAGGACACATGGCAAGCGCGCGAATTTTCGGCATCCTGCTGACGGAAGAGGGCATGGCGGAACTGGAGCTGCCCCTGAAGGAGTACTGGAGCGACGGGCCCGCGGGCAAATACCTGTACTGCAAGGAGGCCACGCCGGATCGCGCCTTCTTCCATGCGGTGGTCGAGTGCAGGAACAAGGAAGACAACTCGGTGTTCGAGGCCGAATTCTATATACCGAACCGCTTCGTGAAAGTGGTGATGTCCGGCTTGGAGCGCAAGCACATTGGCTTCGTCTGGCCGAAAGACTAGTTCTGCTGGATGGTGATCTTGCCGTCCGCCTCGAGGAAAGCGTACTTCATTTTCTCGAGCGGGCAGTCGTTTTCCCTCAGCGCCTGTTCCACGTCGCCCTGGGCCACGTGGGCCCTGCGCACCACGTCTTCGAAGATGCGGCCGTCGCGGCCAAGCAGCACGGGCGAGCCCTCGATCAGTTGCGCCGCCTTGCTGCTTCGCGCAGTGACGACGGCGACGATCACGTTCAGCATGATCAGCGTGGCCGAAAGGAGCAGGGCGCCGGAAATGGAATCGTCGCCGCCACTGAGCGAGGGCGACACCGATTCGCTAAGCAGCATGACGACAAGCAGATCGAACGGCGTGAACTGGCCGACGGTGCGCTTGCCCGACAGCCTCACCATCACCAGAAGCGCAGCGTAGATGATCACCGCGCGCAGCATGAACTCCCACCACGGCAAATCCATGTCGAACATGAGCTACCTCCTTGCCGTATTTGTACGACTTTTCGCTCGCCCCTGCCAACACGATTGCCCACCCTGGGGTCAGATCCGACATTCGGACACGAGCCCAGCTTTACTTGCCCATTAAAGCCTCCCATTCACGCACGGCGCGGCTCACCGTCTTCTCTGAAACGCCGAAAAACTCAGCTATTTCTCGCATGGAATAAACGGTCGTGAAATAGGCGCGCGCCATCGCTTCGTTGCGTTCAGGATACCTCGCCGCGTATTCGGCCAACGATGCCGCCAGCGTGCGGCGTGCGCGTTTGGACGTCCCCTTCAGACGTGCATCCGATGCCGCAAGCGCGGGTTCGTCCGGCGTTCGGCCGAGGACCACTTGCGACCGCGCCATCGCGAGAGGATCGGGGCGGCCATGTCCCTGCTCGATAAAACGGACGTAGGCGGCAATCGCTTTCGCTGCCTTCCTGCCGAATTGAGCGAGGAGCCATCGGGACATCAGCCATGTCGGCGCGGGCCGGCGTCCGAGCAGGTAGTGATGGCTGCTCCATTTCCACTCCGCCTCGTGGCGCACGAGCCGTGCCCGGACAGGGTTTAGTACCACGTAGCGCGCCACTTCGAGCAATTGCGACTGGTGCTCGATCAGCACGGAGTCATACCGGCCCTGCAGCACTGGTCCGCAACTGCGATAGCGGTGATTGAACCGTTGTGCGTAGCGACTATTCAGATGCCGCATGCCCTGCGCGAGATTGCCGTCCGCCGTTTCGACCAGCATGTGGAAGTGATTCGGCATCTGGCAGAAGGCGTGGACGCCGAAGTTGTAGCGCGCCGCGGTCTCGCCCAGCAGATCCTGCCAGATGTGGTAGTCGCGCTCCTCACGGTAGATGGCAGCCCGGCGGGTGCCGCGCGACGTGACGTGATATATGGCGCCGGGATATTGGATGCGGAGTGGCCTGGTCATGGCCACAGCTTACGCACGCAAGGCGCGAGCAACTTGATTTGGCGCAGGAATGGATGGGGCCGTGTCCGAATGTCGGATCTGACCCCAGGGTGGGCGCGGGGTTAGGCGCCGCCGGGGTAGCCTTGCTGGCGCCAGGCTTCGTAGACGACCACGGCGACCGTGTTCGAGAGGTTGAGGCTGCGGTTGCCGGGCTGCATGGGGAGGCGGATGCGCTGGGTGGTGGGGAAGCTGTTGCGGAACTCGGGGGCGAGGCCGCGCGTTTCGCTGCCGAAGACGAATACGTCGCCCGGCTGGAAGGCGAGCTCGGCGAAGGGACGGGAGCCGTGCGTGGTCATCGCGAACATGCGCTCCGCCGCCGGTTGCACGTCGGCCAGGAAGGCGGACCAGTCCTTGTGCACTTTCATCCGCGCGTATTCGTGGTAGTCGAGGCCGGCGCGCTTGAGCTTGGCGTCGTCGAGCTCGAAGCCGAGCGGTTCGATCAGGTGCAGCTGGGCCCCGGTGTTGGCGCACAGGCGGATCACGTTGCCGGTGTTCGGCGGAATTTCTGGATGGACCAGCACGACATGAAACACGTTTAATTCTCCTGATATATATTGGGCGGCGTGCGCGCGAACACGAAATTGCTGACCCGCGCCGCGCCATGCCGCTTCAGCGTGGCGGCCACTTCCTCCAGCGTTTCGCCGCTGCTCATGACATCGTCCACCACGCCGATATGGCGTCCTTCCACCAGCGCGCGGTCGGGCACGGCGAAGGCATGCCGGATATTGGCCCGCCGCGCGCCGGGCGCCAGACGGCTCTGCGCGCTGGTATCGTGTACCCGGCTCAGCAGCCGCGGCGCGACCGCGATGCCCAGTAGCCGTCCCAGCGGACGCGCAATTTCCAGCGCCTGGTTGTAGCCCCGCTCGGCGAGCCGGGCCGAACCAAGCGGCACGGGACAGAGCAGGGCCGGCCTGGCAAGACCGGAACGCGCCACGGCTGCCGCCAGCAATTCCCCGAACAGCCGTCCATGCGCCAGCCGGGCGCCGAATTTTAGCTGAAGCACGAGACGGTCGAGCGGCATATCGTAGGACCCGGCCGCCAGCGTGGCCTCGTACGAGGGCGGCGACGACAGGCAGCGGGCGCAGGACAGCCCCGCGGGGCAGCCAGCCGGCAGGGGATTGGCGCAGACCAGGCAGCGCGGCACCCCCGCGGCCGGCCCGAAGAATTGCACGCGGCAGGCGGGGCAAAGGAGCCGGGCGGCGCGGGCTCCGCACAGCGCGCAATCACATGGCAGCAGCAGGGACATCAAAGTGCCAGCCATCGCGTTTTTCCCCGAGCAGGTAAACTGGCACATTATCTCATTCCGCACCAATAATAAATATGCAAGTCCCTGCCAATCCGCCGAAGCTGAGCGCGCCTATTGACCTGGATCGTGTCCGCACCCTGTTTGCCGACCCCGCCCGCAGCGCCGGCGCCGATTTCCTGCGCCGCGAAATCGCTTCCCGCATGCATGAGCGCCTGGAACTGGTCAAACTGAACCCGCAGCGCGTGCTGGACGCGGGCTGCGGCACGGGCCAGGACCTGCCCGTCCTGCAAAAATCCTATGCCGCCGCCCAGATCCTGGGACTGGACGCGTCGCCCTCCATGCTGCAAGTGGCGCAGGGGCAGGGCGGCAAGTCGGCCCTGAACCAGCTGATCTCGCGCATCCTGCCAGCCAAGTCCGGTATCGACCTGGTGTGCGGCGACCTGGCCGAGCTGCCACTGGGCCAGAACTCGCTTGACCTGGTCTGGTCCAACCTCGCATTGCACTGGCATCCGCAGCCGGACCGCGTGTTCGCCGAGTGGCGCCGCGTGCTGCGCGTGAATGGCCTGCTGATGTTTTCCTGCTTCGGGCCGGACACGATGCAGGAAGTGCGCGCCGCCTTTGCCGAGATCGACCTGGCGCAGCACACGCTGCCCTTCGTCGACATGCACGACTTCGGCGACCAGCTGGTGGAGGCGGGCTTTGCTACGCCGGTGATGGATATGGAAAAGATAACGGTGACTTACGACACGCCGCAAAAACTGCTGGCCGATGTGCGTGCGCTGGGCGGCAATCCGCTGGGTACGCGCCGCCAGGGACTGCTGGGACGCGCGGCCCATGCGCGCCTGCTGCAGGCTTTCGAGGGCCAGCGCCGGGCCGACGGCAAGCTGGCGCTGACATTTGAAGTGATCTATGGCCATGCTTTCCGGCCGCAGCCGCGCACGACGAAAGATGGCGAGGCGATCATTCGTTTCGACCTGCCGCGCAAGCCTAAAAATTAAGCAGGCAGAGGGAAAACGGACGCGCAATACCACTTGTCAAGGGCATTTTCCCTTGATGAAAGATAGGGTTGCTGATTATAATCCTTGACTAATTTTGCCATTACTTCATCCTGCCGAACGAAAGAAGCAGGCAAAGACAGGCAGAAAAGCAGAAAAACGCAGCGCCAACGGTGATGTTGGGTCACTTGCGGCGATGTCAAGGTTCCAGCACGGTTCCCCTTCAAATTAATTTTTGAAAGGGGTGCCGGCATGGGGCCTTTAGCTGTTTAGCGCACGGCGGACCTGGAGACCGGCCCGCGCAGTGATGAAAATTTCTTTATTTTTGGGTGGTTGGGGAAAACATGAAACTTGCGAAGCGACTTCAATCGTTGATGCTCGGACTGGCCGCTGTATCCGCCGGAGTACCGGCGTGGGCGGCAGACGCAGCACCGGCGGCTGCTGGTACGTATCAGGCGGCCACGGGTGGCACCGGCGGTCCGATGGTGAACCAGTTGAACCTGCAGGCACCGGCAACGCATATCGCCGCTGAAATCTACAGCCTGCACAACCTGATGATGATCATCTGCCTGTGCATCTTCGTAGCCGTCTTCGGCGTGATGTTCTACTCCATCTTCAAGCACCGCAAGTCGCTCGGCCACAAGGCTGCGACCTTCCATGAATCGACCGCCGTCGAAATCGCCTGGACCGTGGTCCCGTTCCTGATCGTTATCGGCATGGCCCTGCCGGCCACCCGCACCGTGGTGGCCATGAAGGACACTTCCAACGCCGACGTGACCATCAAGGCCACCGGCATGCAGTGGAAGTGGGGCTATGACTACCTGAAGGGCGAAGGCGAAGGCATTTCCTTCATCTCCAACCTGGCCACCCCACGCTCGCAGGTTGGCGCGCCCGGCGTTGCGCCGACCGAGAAGCGCGGCGACAACTACCTGATCGAAGTCGACAACGAAGTCGTGGTCCCGGTCAACAAGAAGATCCGTATCGTGACCACCGCCAACGACGTGATCCACGCCTGGATGATCCCGGCCTTCGGCGTCAAGCAGGATGCGATCCCCGGCTTCGTGCGCGACACCTGGTTCAAGTCCGAGCACACCGGCACCTTCCGCGGCAACTGCGCTGAACTGTGCGGCAAGGAACACGCCTTCATGCCGATCGTGGTGCGCGTGGTGACCGCCGAAGAGTACACCGCCTGGGTCGACAAGAAGAAAAAGGAAATGGCTGCCCTGGCGGACGATCCGAACAAGACCTGGACCATCGATGAACTGAAAACCAAGGGCGAAAAAGTCTACACCGCCAACTGCGCCGTCTGCCACCAGGCCAACGGCAAGGGTGTGCCGGGCGCCTTCGCTGCCCTGGATGGCTCTGAAGTCGTGAACGGCCCGAAAGCCGGCCAGATCGACGTCCTGCTGCATGGTAAGAAGTCGGGCAAGTACCCGTCCGAAATGCCGGCATGGAAGCAACTGTCGGATACCGATATTGCGGCTGTGATCACCTTCACCCGCAACTCCTGGTCGAACAAGCCAGCGGAAAACATCGTTCAACCAGCCGAAGTTGTGGCTGCGCGCAAGTAATTAGGAGCATTACATGAGCACGACTATCGATCACGCACACGATCACGCCCACCACGGCGACCACGATCACGCACACGATCATCCGGAAGGCTTCCGCCGCTGGCTGTTCGCCACCAACCACAAGGACATCGGTACCCTGTACATGTGGTTCTCGTTCATCATGCTGCTGTCCGGCGGCGTGCTGGCGCTGATGATCCGCACCGAGCTGTTCAAGCCGGGCCTGCAGTTCTTCCAGCCTGAGTTCTTCAACCAGCTGACCACGATGCACGGCCTGGTGATGGTGTTCGGCGCCATCATGCCGGCCTTCGTGGGCTTCGCGAACTGGATGATCCCGCTGCAGATCGGCGCATCGGACATGGCCTTCGCCCGCATGAACAACTTCTCGTTCTGGCTGCTGCCTCCTGCCGCCATCCTGCTGGCCGCGTCCTTCTTCGTGCCTGGCGGCGCCACCGCTGCCGGCTGGACCCTGTACGCTCCGCTGTCGACCCAGATGGGCATCGGCATGGACATGGGTATCTTCGCCATGCACATCATGGGCGCATCGTCCATCATGGGTTCCATCAACATCATCGTCACCATCCTGAACATGCGCGCTCCGGGCATGACCCTGATGAAGATGCCGATGTTCTGCTGGACCTGGCTGATCACCGCCTACCTGCTGATCGCCGTGATGCCAGTGCTGGCGGGCGCGATTACCATGACCCTGACCGACCGCCACTTCGGCACCTCCTTCTTCAACGCTGCCGGCGGCGGCGACCCGGTGATGTACCAGCACATCTTCTGGTTCTTCGGCCACCCCGAGGTGTACATCATGATTCTGCCGGCTTTCGGCATCGTGTCGCAGATCGTTCCAGCCTTCGCCCGCAAGCCGCTGTTCGGCTACGCTTCGATGGTGTACGCAACCGCATCCATCGCGATCCGGTCCTTCATCGGCTGGGCGCACCACATGTTCACCACCGGCATGCCGGTGACCTCGCAGCTGTTCTTCATGTACGCCACCATGCTGATCTCCGTGCCGACCGGCGTGAAGGTCTTCAACTGGATCGCGACCATGTGGAAGGGCTCGATGAGCTTTGAAACCCCGATGCTGTTCTCGGTCGGCTTCATCTTCGTGTTCACCATGGGCGGCTTCACCGGCCTGATCCTGGCCGTGACCCCGATCGACATCCAGCTGCAGGATACCTATTACGTGGTGGCGCACTTCCACTACGTGCTGGTGGCAGGCTCCCTGTTCGCGCTGTTCGCCGGCTTCTACTACTGGTCGCCGAAGTGGACCGGCCATATGTACAACGAAACGATGGGCAAGGCGCACTTCTGGCTGTCCATCATCACCTTCAACATCACCTTCTTCCCGATGCACTTCCTGGGCCTGGCAGGCATGCCGCGCCGCTACGCCGACTACCCGGCGCAGTTCACGGACTTCAACACGATCGCCTCCATCGGCGCCTTCGGTTTCGGTCTGTCGCAGGTGTTCTTCCTGTTCGTCGTCGTGCTGCCGACCATCCGTGGCGGCAAGCCGGCTGCGGACAAGCCGTGGGATGGCGCTGAAGGCCTGGAGTGGACCGTGCCGTCGCCGGCGCCGTTCCACACCTTCGAAGTACCGCCGACCGTGAAGTAATCGAGTAACACCTTTGGGGCGGCGCGGCTTGCCGTTGCCGCTCCTGATTGGAAGCACCATGTCTGACCCGAAGAAGCCGAACAACAATCTGCGCCTGGCGCTGATCCTGCTGTCGATTGCGGTAGTGTTCTTTGTTTCCGTCATCGGCAAGCAGTACATCCTGGGACATCATTGAAATGAGCGGCGATCGCAGCAAGGATGTTAGCAACAACGTCAGGATGCTCGGCAAACTGCTGGTCGTCGCGGTGATGATGTTCGGCTTCGGTTATGCGCTGATTCCAGTCTATAAGCATTTGTGCGAAGTCCTCGGTCTGAACCTGATCGATGGCAAGCCAGGCAACGTCGACCCGGTCAAGAATACCCAGGTCGACAAGAGCCGCAGTATCACGGTGGAGCTGACGAGCAATGTGCAGGGCAACGTGCGCTTCCGGCCCACCACCAATAGCGTGACCGTGCATCCCGGCGAACTGACGACGGTGGTGTACGAGGTAGTCAACAGCGTGCCGCGCACGGTGAAGGCCCAGGCCATCCCGAGCTACACGCCGATGGAAGTAACGCCGCATTTCAAAAAGGTCGAGTGCTTCTGCTTCAAGGAGCAGGTACTGAAGCCGAATGAGGCGAAACAGATGCCCGTGGTGTTCTATATCGATCCGGCGGTGCCGAAGAGCGTGAACACCATCACCCTGTCGTACACCTTTATTGAAGCAGCCGGCCTGGATAACAAGACGGCGGCCAACTAAGGAGGACAGATGGGATCGTTTTTGTATTCGATGAAGGCAGTAATCTGGTCGTTTTTCGGCCTGCGTCGCAAAGGCGATTTTGACAAGGATGCGGAAAAGCTGAACCCCATCCATGTGATCATCGCTGCCTTGCTGGGCGTCGCGATCTTCATTGGCGTGCTGATTTCGGTCGTCAAGTTTGTCGTATTAAAGTAATTTGTGCAGTTCACGGATACAGTTTCTAGGAGATGAAAATGAGTTCGAATAACGCCGCGGCACCGTACTACTTCGTGCCAGGTCCCTCCAAGTGGCCTATGCTGGCAGGTATTTCCCTGCTGGTGACCATGATCGGCGCCTCCGCCTGGGTGAATGATGTTTCCTGGGGCATGGCCGTCAACCTGATCGGCATCGCAATGACGCTGGTGGTGCTGTACTTCTGGTTCGGCGATGCGATCGCCGAATCCGAAGGCGGCATGTACAGCAAGCGCATCGATATCTCCTATCGCTGGTCGATGGGCTGGTTCATCTTCTCCGAAGTGATGTTCTTCGGCGCCTTCTTCGGCGCCCTGTTCTATGCGCGCGCCATCACCATGCCGTGGCTGGGCGACTTGGATCACAAGATGATCTGGCCTGACTTCGCAGCCCTGTGGGGCGGCGTGGGTCCTGCCGGCACCGTGGAAAGCTTCACCACCATGGGCCCGTTCCCGATCCCGACCATCAACACCGCGCTGCTGCTGACCTCCGGCCTGACGCTGACGATCTCGCACCACGCCCTGCAAGCGGGCAAGCGCGGCAAGACCGCCTTCTGGCTGGCCGCCACCGTGCTGCTGGGCGCGATCTTCATGGGCTTCCAGGCGTACGAGTACATCCACGCTTACCATGAACTGAACCTGAAGCTGACCTCCGGCATCTACGGCTCGACCTTCTTCATGCTGACCGGCTTCCACGGCTTCCACGTGACCATGGGCGCGATCATGCTGTCCGTCGTGCTGTACCGCGTGATGAAGGGCCACTTCACCCCGGTACACCACTTCGCCTTCGAAGGCGCGGCTTGGTACTGGCACTTCGTGGACGTGGTCTGGCTGGGCCTGTACGTGGTCGTGTACTGGATGTAATACGAGCGTATAATGCGCGGCTGACACAGCCGTGCATGCCCAACAAAAAAGCCGCAGCACACGCTGCGGCTTTTTTTTTGCGTTATTGGCGGATCTGCGGCGGATCAATGATCCGCCCTACGACGCGCCGGTGGCGGAACTGAAATTCCGTCGGCCCGCAGCCTGCGTCACCCGTAACGCCGGATTCCGGTCGGTTGAATATACCCCAGCTTCCACATCACCAGAATGATAACGAAGAGCAGGATGGAAAACCCCACGCGCAATGCGAGCGCGCGCACCATGCGCGGATCGCCGCCTTTGCCGCGCAACAGGAACACCACCGCGCTGCCCAGGCTGCCGATGATCAGGATAAACGCGATGGCGACGAAGTATTTCATATTATTCAGATTATTCAGCCAGAATCAGGTATCAGGGTTCCCATTGTAATGCGTAGATTCCGTTTCAAGCCCCTTCCTTTCATCGCCATGCTGCTGCTGGTCGCCGTCGGCGTTGCGGCGGGCCGCTGGCAGACGGGCCGCGCGCATGAAAAGGAAGCCTTGTCGGCCAGGCGGGCGGCTGGCGCCGCGGCCGCGCCGCTGGAACTGGGGACAGCGCCCGCCCGCGCCGAAGCGCTGGAATTCCGCCGCCAGCGCCTGCACGGTGCGGTTGCTGCGGCCCTTGTCGCGCATCAGGAAAAACAA
>DASWYX010000542.1:0-7563 GCA_036404755.1 Pseudoduganella sp. | reverse complement strand
GTCGCCCTCGGCCTGGCCTTCGGCGGCTTCGCGCTGTACATCGGTTCCGCCGCCTATTTCATCATGAATATCCTGCATTTGCCGGAGACCGCCTTCGCCTGGCTGTTCATTCCGCTGATATCGGGACACGTGCTGGGCGCGATGCTGAGCGGGAAGCTCGCGCACCGGATGTCGCGCAGCGCGCTGGTGCGCCTCAGCTACTGCCTGATGCTGGTGGCGGCGCTGGTCAATGTCGGCTACAACTGGTTCTTTGCGGCCGAAGTGCCGTGGGCCGTGCTGCCGCTGTTCCTGTATTCCTTCTCGCTGGCGATTGCCATGCCGCCGCTGACGATGATCGCGATGGAACTGTTCCCGAATAACAGCGGGCTGGCTGCGTCGATGCAGTCCTTCATCCAGATGCTGCTGTTTGCGCTGGTCTCCGGCCTGGTCGCGCCGATGCTGTTCGACAGCGCCCTGCACCTGGCGGGCGGCGTGCTGGTGCTGCTGCTTCTCAGCTGGGCCGCCTACGCGCTGGCCCATCCCAGCAAAGGCTGATCACGGCCAGGGCGCCGGCGTCACCTCGATATACTGGGGGCCGCCCTGCTCCGGTTCCGGCGCGGCCTGCGGCGGCGGCTTGCTGAGGCGCTGCGCCGGCGGCAGGCCCAGGCCCAGGATTTCCTTGCGGCCCTCCACGAAGTCGGACGTGGTCAGCGGATGCGCCTTGTCCGGCCAGTTAGCGATCGCCCAGTTCTGTACCTCTTCAAAGCGCCGCCATACCTCCGCGACAAATTTGCGGCGTTCTTCCTCGAGTTCCATTACAGCCTCCCTTATAGTTTTGTCTACTCTACACCAAGGCAGCCGACTGCGCCGCCTCTTTGCCTTGACATTCTCTGCCTAGGCAATATACTTTAGTTCATCACTGAAGGATAATCAAAATGGACGCTAGCTGGAACACGATGCGCGGAGGCTTTCTGGCCTATCTGCTGAACGAATCCCGGAACGCCGTCATGCGTGAGCTGGACAAGGAACTGGCGCCGATCGGCATCACCAACGCCCAGTTCCGCGTGGTGGTCGGCATCGCCCACGACCGCGCCCGCACCCTCAGCGAATTTGCCCGCTTCCTGGACATGGATACCGGCGCCATGAAGCGCCTGCTGGACCGGGTCGAGGAAAAAGGCTGGATTCGCCGCACGCGCTGCGCGGATGACCGGCGCACCCTGATCCTGGAGCTGACCGAAGCCGGCCACTCCATTTACCCGCAAATCATGGCGGGCGTGACGCGCGTGCACCAGCGCATGCTGGAAGGCCTGTCCCCGGTCGAGGAAACCCAGCTGCAATACTTCCTGCAAAAAATTACCGCCAACGCCGAGCGTTGATTTTTTTTATCCACTTATCTGCCTAGGCAGCGTTATTCCCAAAGGAAAGACCATGAAAGCGCCCTTCTCCCTTGCCGGCGTGGCTGCCATCGCGGCCCTCGCCGCCGGCTGCGCCAGCAACGGCGGCCTGACATCGCGGGCAACCGTCGTCCAGCCCGATGCGCTGACTGCCAGCGCGACCCTGGCCCAGGCCAGCGTCAGCCCCGCCGCCTGGCCGGCCGCCGAATGGTGGAGGCGCTATGGCGACGCCCAGCTGGACCGCCTGGTGGATGAAGCGCTACAAGGCAGCCCCACCTTGCGCATCGCCGAAGCGCGCGTGCGCCAGGCCGTGGCCATCGAGGGACTGGCCAATGCCAGCCTGTCGCCCCAGCTCTCCGCCAATGCCCGCAGCACGCGCCAGCTGTACAGCGAAAACAGCAATGTGCCCAAGCCGCTGGCCGGCAGCTGGCAATGGGCCAACGAAGCGACGCTGAACTTCTCCTACGAGCTGGATTTCTGGGGCAAAAACGAGGCAAGCCTGCAGGCCGCCATCGGCCGCAAGAACGCCGCCCAGATCGACGAGCATGCCACGCGCCTGATCCTCATCGTCGGCATCACGCAAACTTATCTGCGCCTGTCGCAGGCGCACGCCCAGCTGGAACTGGCGCAGCAGGTGCTGCAGCAGCGCGAACACGTGCTGGAACTGACCCGCCAGCGCGTGAACGCCCAGATCGATTCCAGCGTGGACCTAAAACAGGCGGAGTTCGCGATCCCCGTCGCGCGCGAGCAGATCGCCGCCGCGAAGGAAGCCATCGCCCTGCTGCAAACCCAGCTCGCCGCGCTGACGGGCGCCGGACCGGACCGCGGCCTTGTGATTACACGTCCGCAGCTGCAGGCCATCAAGCCTGCCGGCCTGCCCTCCGCCCTGCCCAGCGAGCTGCTGGCGCGCCGTCCGGACGTGGTGGCCCAGCGCTGGCGCGTGGAAGCCCAGCTGCAGGACATCAAGGCCGCACGCGCCCAGTTCTACCCCAGCTTCAACCTGGCCGGCCTGGTTGGCCTGCAAAGCCTGGGCTTCGGCAAATTCCTGCAAGGCGGCAGCCAGGTTTCCGCGCTCGGCGCCGGCCTCTCGCTGCCCATCTTCGACGGCGGCCGCCTGCGCAGCAACCTCGCGCTGCGCAACGCCGATTACGACGTGGCCGTCGAACAGTACAACCAGACCCTGGTGGATGCTCTGCGCGACGTGGTCAGCCAGCTGACCTCCATCCAGTGGCTGCAGGAGCGCGCTACGCAGCAGGCGCAGGCGCTGGCCACCGCGAAGCAGGCTTACGACCTTGCCGTGCGCCGCTACGAATCGGGCGTCGGCAATTACCTGCAGGTGCTGGCGGCGGAAAGCCAGGTCCTGTCGCAGCAGCGCAGCCAGATCGATCTCGATGCACGCGCTTTTGACCTCGATATGAATCTCGTCCGCGCGCTTGGCGGCGGCTACTGAAAGGAGCACATGATGAAGAAGCAGATCTTTGCAGGCGCCGCAGCGGTACTCGTGGCCAGCATCGCCGGCGCGGCATGGCTGATGAATGCCGACCCGCGCACGCAGTCCACCGAGGACGCATACGTCGAGGGCAATATCATCCAGGTCACGCCGCAGGTGGGCGGCAGCGTGACCCGCATCGCCGCCGACAATACGGACTTCGTCCAGGCCGGCCAGCCGCTGCTGCGCCTGAACGACGTGGACGCGCAACTGGCCGTGTCGCGCGCCGAAGCCCAGCTCTCGCGCGCCGTGCGCCAGGTGCGCGTGCAGTTTGCCAACGCCACGCAGAACAAGGCCAATGTGACGCTGCGCGCCACTGAACTGGCGCGCGTGCAGGCCGACCTGGCGCGCCGCAAGCAGCTGGCGCAAAGCGGCGCCATTTCCGGCGAAGACGTGCACCACGCCGAAGACGCGGTAAAGTCCGCGCAAGCCGCGCTCACCGTCGCCGAGCAGCAGCTGGCCAGCTCGCAGGCGCTGGTCGACGATACCTCGATCACCAGCCACCCGGATGTGCAGGCCGCCGTCTCCCAGTTACGCGACGCCTACGTGAGCGCCGCCCGCACCACGGTGCGCGCTCCGGCCAGCGGCTATGTCAGCAAGCGCAATGTGCAGATCGGGCAGCGCGTGAATGCCGGCAGCGCCGTGATGTCCATCGTGCCGCCCGAGCAAATGTGGGTCAACGCCAACTTCAAGGAATCGCAGCTGCGCCATATCCATATCGGCCAGCCGGTGCAGCTGGTGGCGGACGTCTACGGCAAGAGCGTGCGCTATACGGGCCGCGTGATCGGGCAGGAAGCGGGCACCGGCAATGCGTTCTCCCTGCTGCCGGCGCAGAATGCCAGCGGCAACTGGGTCAAGGTCGTGCAGCGCGTGCCGGTGCGCATCGCCCTCGATCCGAAACAGCTGGCCGAGCATCCGCTGAAGATCGGCCTGTCCATGCATGTGGAAGTGGATACGTCGCGGCCGGGCAGCGCAACGCCGCCTGCCGCCACCACCGCCTACCGCACCGACGTGTTCGAGCATGAGTTGCAGGACGCCGATGCGGCGATTGCCCGCATCATCGCCGCCAACGTGGGCGGCAACAAGCTCGCCCGGGTGAACTGAAATGAACGGCGCCGCTCCAGCCCCGCGCATGAAGCTCCTGCTGGCCACGATCCTGGTGCTGAACTTCATCGAATTCCTGCAGACGGGCATGATGTCCTTTGGCGCCAGCGCCATCCAGGGCCAGGTCAATGCCTCGCCCGAGGAATACAGCATCGTGACCGCCGCTTATGCCGCCGTGGCGATCGCCGTCATCGCCAATCTGCGCTGGTTCATCGAACGCCTGGGCTGGCGCAAGTTCATTCACGGCTCCATCGTCATCTATATCGCCGGCGCCGTGATCTGCGCGCTGAGCGAAACCTTCCCGCAATTCCTGCTCGGGCGCCTGGTCATGGCCCTGGGCGGAGGCGCCTTCATGACCAGCGCACGCATGCTGGTCAACGTGATTCCCCCCACGCCGGCGCGCATGAAGGGCATCCTGGCCTTCGTCACGGGACTGACCATTGCCAACGCCGCCGGCGCGTGGACCGTTGCCGAACTGTTCGAGGCGGACTGGTTTGCCGGCATCTTCATCGTGCTGATTTCGCTGGCCCTGCTGGCCGCGCTGCTGGCCGCCTTCGGCGCACCGGACGAAGCGCTGCCCGAGTCCGAGCACAGCGCCTCGCATTTCGGCTCCCTGCTGGCGGTCGCCGCGGGCAGCTTCCTGCTGCTGTTCGCCTTCCAGCGCGCGCTGTATGACTTCTACAGCAGCCTGCCCTATCTTCTGGTGCTGGGCGCGTCCGGACTGGCGGCGGTGCTGTGGTTCGTGCGCCACCAGCACGATAGCGACCGCCCGCTGCTGATGCTGAAGCGCCTCGTCCAGAAGCGCTACCTGGCGGCGCTGGGCGTGTTCACGCTGGCTTATGTCGTTTTGGGCGCGAACAATGTGATGCTGCCTTCGCTGATGCAGCGCGCCATGGGCTTCAGCTGGCATACGGCGGGCATGGTGCAGTCGATCGGGCTGACCTCCGCCTTCTTCATCTTCATCGTGAAGATCCGCATCCTGAAGGTGTCGCCGGCGCCGCAGAAGTTCTATGCCGCGTCCTTCGCCTTCCTTGCGATCAGCGGCTGGCTGCTGTCCGGCCTGACCACGGAGGCCAGCGTGTGGCGCAATGTACTGCCGGCCATCGCCTTCTTCGGCATGTTTGTGGTGGTGGTGCAGGCCACGACGGCGATTCACGGCTTCGCGGAACTGGCGTACGATGAAGTGGCCTTCATGCACGGCCAGCAGGTGAAGAATATGCTGGTGCAATTCGGCAGCGCGCTGGGCATCGCCGGCGCCACGCTGCTGCAGCAGTGGCGCACGGCGGAGCATCTGTCCGTGCTGAACCAGCGCTTCGCCACCGGCGATCCGGAACTGGGGCGTATGCTGGAGCAGCTGACCAATGCCTTCAGTGCCTCGCAGGGCGGGCAAGCGGGCGCAGTGGCGCTCGGCCAGCTGGCGCAGTTGCTGAATCAGCAGGCGGCGCTGCTGTCCCAGCTGGAGTACTTCCACATGCTGGCCCTGCTGTCCGCCGTGATGGCGGTGGTGATGTACTTCCAGCGCACCATCACGCTCTTCAAACCGGCTTGATCACGTAGGCGCAGCGGCGCTCGCCGGACAGGATGTGTTCCGCGCGCTCGACGCTGCAGTCCGGGCCGAGCACGCGCCGGAACACGTCCAGCTCCGAGCGGCAGAATTGCTGGCATTCGCGGGCTGCGGCGCAGATCGGGCAGTGGTTCTCGACCAGCAGCAGCGTGCCATCGTCCTGCTTTTCCACTTCGGCCATATAGCCTTCCACGTCGCGCGCCAGGGCCAAGGCGTTCACGCGCTCCGGCAGCGCGGCGTTGTCGCCGATCGACTCGCGGTAGAAGGCTTCGCTGGCCTGCTCGCGCGCGGTGATCAGCTTGTCCATGCCCTGTTCGCCGAACAACGAGCGCACCTGCGTGATCAGTTGCAGCGTGAGATCGGCGTGGCGGTCGGGGAAGCGCGCGTGGCCCGCTTCCGTCAGCAGCCAGCGGCGCGACGGGCGGCCCACTTTCTCGGCCACGTCCTCATAGCTCACCAGGCCTTTTTCTTCAGCCGCTTCCAGGTGGCGGCGCGCGCCCATCGAGGTCAGTTCCAGCATGTCCGCCAGTTGCTGGGCGGTCTTCGGGCCGCGCGTTTTCAGCAGGAAGAGGATTTGGTCGGCGGTGTTCAAATACTTGCTCCGGTTGCGTTTTCGTTTGCTTTTTCGTTTGCTTTTGCGGCTGCAAGCGCTGACGCCAGCCCTCCGCGCCAGCCCCGCAGGCGCCAGCCGGCCCAGATGCTCAGCGCGGCGCCAAGCAGCAGGATCAGGCGCGTGTCGGCCAGCGTCAGCACGGAGCCGGCAAGCGCCATCAGGATATTAGCAAAACAGAAGGTCATCGACAGCAATCCCATGACCGCGCCCTGTCCGTGCGCGGCAAAGCGCTCGGCGCACCAGGCTTGCAGCGTCGCGTTGTAGAAGGCGTTCGGGATGCCGAACAGCGCGATGGCGATCAGTCCCGTCCACATATTGCCGAAAGCGACGCCGGCCACCGCTGCCCCGACCAGGGTCGCGTACACGCTGGCGCGCCTGAGCGGATCGGCCTTGCTCGGACGCCCTGCGATCACGGCGGACAGCGTCATGATCGCGCACAGCGCCATATTGATGGTGGCGATGCCGCGCGCATCGTAGCCGCCCTGCTCCACCAGCCAGAGCGGGTAGTACTCATAGAAAGCCGTCACGCCGCAGGTGGCCGCAAGCTGGATGATGAACAGCGTGCGCAGGTCGGTGTGGCGCAGCAGCTTGACCACGTGGCGCTCGCGCGCGACCTGCCACCATGACGGGCCATCGTCCGCTGTCCCCTGCCGCGGCACCGTGACCGCGACCAGCACGGCCGCCAGCACCAGCGCCCCGACCGCGGCCAGGAACGGCACCGCGATGCCGAAGCCCAGCGTGAAGCCGGCCATCACCGGTCCCACCAGCCAGCCGAGGTGCAGCGCGCCGTTCACCAGCGACAGCGCGCGCAGCCGCAGCGGTCCTTCCAGGCGTTCGGCGATCAAGGCCCGTGCCACGGCCGCATTCCCTTCCAGCAGGCCGGTGACGAAGCGCGCCAGCACGAACAGCGGATATGACTGCGCGACCAGCGCGGCGGCGGTCAGCGCATGTCCGACCGCCGCGCCGAGCGCCGTCACCAGCAACAGCGGACGGCGTCCGAAACGGTCGGACAGCGGGCCGGTTAGCGCGGTGCCGATCAGCAGCCCGATCGGATTGATCGTCAACGCGATCCCGAACAGCAGCTTGGGCGGCAGGCCCAGGAAATTATTCAGCGCATTCGGCGCATCGGCCGCAAACAGCGGCGGCAAGATCGGATACGGCAGCGACGCGCCCACGGTCGACAACAGCGCGAGCAGGCAGGTGGCGGCGATGAGGAGGATGTTGTTCATGGGCTCCACTATAGGCGACGCGAGCTTATAAGTAAACTATTTTGTTGACATATTTGAGCACCAAGACGTGGTGCGCGGACCCGGTGCGGCGCGGTGTGGGTGCGATGCGGCGCATTGCGGACGGACGCAGCGGCGGCGGAGGCGGCGAGGTCGGAACGACGCGGCGGGCCTGCAAAGCGACGTGGCGGGTG
>DASWYX010000541.1:0-3357 GCA_036404755.1 Pseudoduganella sp. | reverse complement strand
CACCGCGACGACGGGCTTCTGCAGCTTCAGTTGTTCGCCAATGCCGGCATCGAAGGCGGCCTGCGAGACAAAGGTCAGCGACTTCTTCAGGCCGCCGCCGAAGGCGCCGAACATCATCCGGTAGTGCACCGGCTGCGGCGTCGGGATCGATGCGTTCGGGTCGCCCATCTGCGCGGCCGCGATCATGCCGCCCTTCAGGATCATCGATGGCTTGGCGCCGAAGAAGGCCGGCTTCCAGAGCACGATGTCGGCCAGCTTGCCCACTTCCAGCGAACCGACGATATGGGACACGCCATGCGTGATGGCCGGATTGATGGTGTACTTGGCCACGTAGCGCTTGACGCGGAAGTTGTCGTTGCGTTCCGAATCCTCCGCCAGCGCGCCGCGCTGGACCTTCATCTTGTGCGCCGTCTGCCAGGTGCGCAGGATCACTTCGCCGACGCGGCCCATGGCCTGCGAATCGGAAGACATCATCGAAATCGCGCCGATGTCGTGCAGGATGTCCTCGGCCGCGATGGTCTCGCGGCGGATGCGCGATTCGGCAAACGCCACGTCCTCGGCGATGGCGGCATCGAGATGGTGGCAGACCATCAGCATGTCCAGGTGTTCGTCCAGCGTGTTGACGGTGTAGGGCCGGGTCGGATTGGTCGAGGAAGGCAGCACATTGGACTGGCCGACCGCGGCGATGATGTCCGGTGCGTGGCCGCCGCCCGCACCCTCGGTGTGGAAGGTGTGGATGGTGCGGTCCTTGAACGCCGCGATCGTCGTTTCGAGGAAACCGCCTTCGTTCAGGGTGTCGCTGTGCAGGGCGACCTGGATATCCATCGCATCGGCTACGGACAGGCAATTGTCGATCGCGGCCGGCGTGCTGCCCCAGTCCTCGTGCAGCTTGAGGCCAATGGCGCCCGCCCTCACCTGCTCCTCCAGCGGCAACGGACGGCTGACATTGCCCTTGCCGAGGAAGCCCAGGTTCATCGGGAATGCGTCCGCCGCCTGCAGCATCGAGTGGATATGCCACGGCCCCGGCGTGCAGGTGGTGGCGGCCGTCCCTACCGCCGGTCCGGTGCCGCCGCCGATCATCGTGGTCACGCCGCTCATCAGGGCTTCCTCGATCTGCTGCGGGCAGATGAAGTGGATATGGCTGTCGATGCCGCCCGCGGTGACGATCATGCCTTCGCCGGCGATGATTTCGGTGGCGCCGCCGATGGCCATCGTCACGCCGGGCTGGATGTCGGGATTGCCGGCCTTGCCGATGGCCGCGATCAGGCCATTCTTCAAGCCGATATCGGCCTTCACGATGCCCCAGTGGTCGAGGATCACGGCATTGGTGATGACCGTGTCCATGACTTCCGCGGAGGGCCGCTGCGACTGGCCCATGCCGTCGCGGATCACCTTGCCGCCGCCGAACTTCACTTCCTCGCCATGGATGGCGTAATCCTTTTCGATTTCAATGAACAGTTCCGTATCGGCCAGGCGGATGCGATCCCCGGTGGTGGGGCCGTACATCTCCGCGTAAGCGCGGCGTGTGATCGAGGTCATGGTCTCCCTATTCTTTCAGCTTGCCCTGCACCTGGGCGCTGAAGCCCCAGACTTCACGGTCGCCGTCCAGCTTGACCAGTTCAACGGTGCGCTGCTGGCCGGGCTCGAAGCGTACGGCGGTGCCGGCGGCGATATTGAGCCGCATGCCGTAAGCCTTCCAGCGCTCGAAGTACAGCGCGGAATTCACTTCAAAAAAATGGAAATGCGAGCCGACCTGGATGGGCCGGTCACCGCGGTTTTCCACCGTCACGCTGACCGTTGTGCGGCCCTCGTTCAGGCTGATGTCGCCTGGCTCCAGTTTGTATTCGCCGGGTGTCATGATGCTTCGTTCCGTGGTCGTGGTTGTAAATCAAGGTATCGGTTGGTGGACGGTCACCAGCTTGCTGCCGTCCGGGAAAGTGGCTTCGACCTGGATGTCCGGGATCATTTCGGCGATCCCTTCCATCACGTCGTCGCGGCTCAGGATGCGCGTGCCCTCGGCCATCAGTTCGGCCACGCTCTTGCCATCGCGCGCGCCTTCCATGATGGCCGCACTGATCAGGGCAACGGCTTCCGGATAATTGAGCTTCAGCCCGCGCGCGCGGCGGCGTTCCGCCAGCAGGGCCGCGGTGAAGATCAGCAGTTTGTCTTTTTCTCTTGGCGTCAGATCCATGGGGCCCTCAAGTGTGCCAACTGCGCAGCGGCTCGGCGGTGCGCTGCATTACATAGGGACGCAACACGCGCCATGCTTCGAGCATCAGCGCGCGCGCCGCTTCGCTGTCGTCGCCGATATGGCGCACGACCAGCAGGTTTTTGAACAGGGAAGCGCCGAAGTGCCCGGCGCCGATGGCACGCACTTCGGCCAGCGCGGCGGCGGGCAAGGCCTCCGCGACCGCCAGCAGGGTGGCGCACACGGAGTGGCCATTCAGGCCGAAGCGGCTTTGCAGCGCGGCCGGCGTGATCACGCCCTGCTCCCACCACAGCAGCTTGCCGGCGCGGCGGATGCTGCTGCGCTGGGCCACGCGGCCCGCCGTGAAGCGTTCGCCGGATGCGCGGCGGCCCATGCACAGGATGTCGCAACCGATATAGCTCGCCCCGGACGCGAGTTCAACCTCGTGCTCCAGTTCGGTGACGGCCTCGTTATAGAAGATGGATTCCTGCGGCAGCCATTCGAGCGCGGCGCTTTCGGCCGCATGCAGGGTCACGCGCTGGCCCGACACCTTGCCGTTGGCGCGGTACCACTTGGCCGCGCCCGGCGTGGTCAGCACCGCATGCGCGCCGGGCGCCGCGTGCACGCCGATGCGCAAGCGGTCGCCGCCCACCACGCCGCCCGGCGGATGGACCACAATGGCATGGCAGACTTGCGGGTCTTCGGGGTACAGCGTTTTCTGTACCCGCAGCGGGCCGGAGTGTTCGCGCCGGATCAGGCGGGTGGCGCCGTGCGACTGCGCGAAGCCGAGCGCAAGGCTCGCCTGCCAGGCTTCGTGGCCGGTGCTATCGATGTCATGATGATGAGTGCAGTCGCGCATACCGCAACTACTGCAAGATGCGTGCCACGCTGCAACTAGGTATGACCGTTCTTTTCTGCACCAGGCGGAGGCGATGCACCACCTTGGTGCATCTAGATCACTCTTTCGGATACGGTCCTTTGCCGCCGTCCGCGATGAAGGCATCGATGCGCGCCTGCAGCACGGGCAGCGGCACCGAGCCCAGTTCCAGCACCGTATCGTGGAAGGCGCGGATATCGAACTTCGGCCCCAGCGCCGCCTCGGCCTTGCGGCGCGCTTCGATGATGGCCATCTCCCCCAGGTAGTAGGACAGCGCCTGGCCCGGCCACGA
>DASWYX010000540.1:0-4515 GCA_036404755.1 Pseudoduganella sp. | reverse complement strand
GATGCTGGGCGGCGCCACCCGCACCATCCTGGCGGCGATGACGCTTCCCGTCCTGCTGGCGCATTAAATGAAGATCGGCATTGTCGGAACCTGCGCGCAGGCGACTATGCCGCGCTGGCAGCCGTCGCGGTCGTAGTGCTTGCCGCCGACGCGCCCCTGGCAGCCGGGCGAATCGCGCCTGCAGCTGCGATGGCGGAAGTGGATCAGGCGGCCAGCACGACCCGGTCGCGTCCTGCGCCTTTGGCGCCATACAGCGCGCAATCGGCCGCTTGCAGCAGCTGCGGCCAGTTGTCGCAGCCCGGCCGCAGCATGGCCACGCCGACGCTGACGGTAAAGCTGACCGGCCCTGCAGCCGTTTCGACGGCCAGCGCAGCGATCCGCTTGCGCAGGCGCTCAGCGCATTGCAGCGCTTCGGCTTCGTCCGTTTCCGGCATCACACAGACGAATTCCTCGCCGCCGATACGGCCGAAGCGGTCGATGGTGCGCAGTTCGGACATGCAGGTATCGGCCAACGCGCGGATCACGCTGTCGCCGACGCCGTGGCCGTAAGTGTCGTTCACTCGCTTGAAGTGGTCGATATCGAGCATGGCGACAGCCAGCGGACGACGGTGGCGCCGGGCCAGCGCCACGGCGTTTTCCGCCTGTTCGAACAGGTAAGCGCGGTTGCAGACGCCCGTGAGGCCATCGTGCCGCGCAGACTTGAGGAGCTGTGTCTCGAACTGCAATGTCTGCAGCGCGAAGGAGCGAATCACGAACATCAGGGCGATCGCCAGCGCCATGGCGAAAGCGTACAGCATCAACTGATTCACAGTCTCCGCCAGCGGCATGCGCTGCACGGTCAGCGCGACGAGCAGCACCGTGGGCGCGGCGACAATCGCCAGGAAGGCCCGTAACTGCATCGTCATCACGGAAACAAGGAACAGGCAAGAGGTGATGCCGGCCAGGCCATACAGGAAGCCATCGCGCAGCAAGTATTCCGCCAGGATCAGCGCGCAGATGTGCGTGACGAACAGGAATCCGCAACGGTAGAGTGGCGACAGGCGCGCGGCGGGCGGCAGATAGACCAGTGCGCCCAGCGCCACCAGCACGCAACGGATCAGCAGCGCATCGCCGGCATTAACGGGATCGCGCCAGAAATCCCAGACACTGAACAGCAGAATGGCCAGGCTGAATTGCGGCCCGAGCACCGGAAAAAGGTGCTGCAACTGTTTCGCGTGGCGCGCTTCGAGTTCCTGGTCCATGCAGACAATTTACGAAGCTGTGGCAGATCCGTCACCCTGGCAATTTGACGCACATCAAATGACAACTAAATATAACCACCGGTGAGGATGTGTGCATTTGTGCGCGCGGTGCGGCGACTACCCTGACAAGTGGCCTTTAACCACTTCTGGAGACCATCATGAAAGCCTTCCGCCTTGCATTCGCCGCGCTGGCCTGCACGCTGAGCTTCGCGGCAACTGCACAATTACCACGGCCTGGCACGGTCGATATGGAACTGAACCTCACGGACCTGCGCCTGCAGCCGTTCTCTCTTTCTCCGGATGGAGGGACCGCCGCCGTGGCGGTCACCGCCGGCACCAGCCATTTCGAAGCCACCTTCCACTCGCCCGACAATGTGCTGCACGATATCAGCGAAAGCCAGACGGGCTTTGACGTCTTCTATCTCAGTGCCGATGGCAAGCAATATCCCTGGGACGCCCTCGCCCATATCGAACGTCAGTCCTACCTGGGCAAGCTCACGGCCGAACTGGAAATCGACAATCCGCACACACCGTATGAGCTGTTCGAAGCTTCCTACGACGTGAATACCACGCTGAGCGTAACGCCCAACACCGGGCTCATTATTTACGGCCATCTGGTCGGCACCCAGATCAGCAACCAGATCAACCACTTCAGCAACGAGATATCCGGCGATTTCTCGACGCTGCTGACCGGTCCAGGCGCCGGCGCGGCCACATACGCGCGCAGCTTCGGCCTGCAGGGCGGGCCAACGGGGCTGGACGAGTGGTTCTCGCTCACCCTCTACAACCATAGCGACGAAACCGTGGACTTCAGCTGGCAAACGACGGCCGCACTGCGCGAAACGCTGGCCGTGCCGGAGCCGGGCCGGCTCGGGATGATGCTGGCGGGGCTGATGGTGCTCGTTGGGGCGGGACGGTGGCGTGCGCCCGGCACCGCCAGCAGGCAGGGAGTGGGCGCCATTGCAGGCTAGTGTAAGCTGGTGCTGCGGCATATCCTCAGCCGGGCCGCTCGGCGCGCCACTGGCGGGCAGTTTCGTCGCCCGCTTCGGCGGCGCGGGCGATCCACATGCGGGAGCGGGCCGGATCGCGGCGCACGCCGCGTCCGCTGCCGTACATGCCGCCAAGATTGTATTGGGCCAGGGGATGGCCCTGCTCGGCCGCCTTGCGGTACCAGCGCACGGCTTCCGCATCATCCTGGCCCACGCCCTGGCCATTGGCATACATCACGCCAAGATTGTTCTGGGCGCTCGCGTCGCCCTGCTCCGCCGCGCTGCGGTACCAGGCCACAGCGGCCGCTTCATCCTTTGCCACGCCTTCGCCGTTCGCATACAGCACGCCCACACTGAACTGCGCATTCGGCGCGCCCTGCTCGGCCGCCAGCCGATACCAGGTCAGCGCCTGTGAAGGGTCGCGCGTGACGCCGGTGCCGTTGGCGTACATGGTGCCCAGCAGGTACTGGGCCGCCGCCTCGCCCTGCACGGCCGCCTTGCGCAGCCACGCCGCAGCGAGCTGGCAGTTGCGGCGCACGCCCGTGCCGGTGAGATAGGCTTCGCCCAGCAGCGACTGGGCGGAGGGCACGCCCTGTTCCGCCGCACGGCAGAACCATGCAGCGGCCACAGTGTCGTCGCGCGGCACGCCACGCCCTTTGCGGTACATCTGCCCCAGGTTCTGCTGGGCCGACGCCTCGCCCTGGCGCGCCGCGCTGCGAAACCAGTGCACGGCTGCCGTATCGTTGCGCCGGGTGCCGCAGCCGTTGTAATACATGGCTCCAAGGTGGTTCTGCGCAAAGGCGATGCCTTGCTGAGCCGAGCGGCGCATCCACGTGAATGCCTTGCGTTCGTCGCGCTCGACTCCCTGCCCTTTCTTGAAACACAGGGCCAGGTTGAACTGGGCGTAGGGGTCGCCGCGTTCCGCTGCTGCCAGGAACCACGAATAGGAACTCATGGCCGCCTCCCTTCAGACAACAAGCAATTGTCTAAAGTTTAATTTTGAAGTCAGTGCGGCCTTTGAGCAGGATCAATGGTTTCAGAACTTCGCGCGCACACCGAACACCAGGCTGCGGCCTGCGAGCGGCGAAATCTCCTTCAGCAGCGAAGTCGAGACGCGGATATCCTCATTCAGCAGGTTCTTCCCGATCAGGAACCAGGTCAGGTCGTAGTCGGCCAGCTTCTGGCGGTAGCTGAAGTTTGCGTTCAGCTGGTTGTAGGAGCCCGTCGGCGAGGTTTCCCACACTGCCAGGCGGTCCTGTGACTGGGCATGGGTCAGCGATACGCCGGCACGCCACGCTTCGGTCTTGTAGCCCACGCTGGCGCCAAAACGCGTGGCCGGCTGCAATGGCAGGCTGCTGTCGTCGTCGAATTTGCCGCGCGACGTGTCCGCGAACAGGCGGCCGTTCCAGCCATTGTTGTGCGGGTTGTATTCGATCTCGGCTTCCGCGCCGCGGATCGTGGCATCGGCCTGCTGGAACAGGCGCTCGCGGAACTCGCCGCCCGGTTCACCCGCGTCATCCAGCATGCGGTCGGTGATGTGCCCGTAGATGAAGTTTTTCACGCTGTTGCGGAAGACATTGACCTTCCACTGCACCAGGCCCGTGTTTTTCTGCAGATTCAGCTCGATATTGTTCGACGTTTCCTTCCGCAGGTTGGGATCGCCCACGTCGAAGGTCACGGTCGCGTCGTGAGGGCCGCCGGAATACAGTTCCTCCGTCGCCGGTGCTCGCTCGGCGCGCGAGAACGTGGCGCCCACCGCGTAGCTGGGCATGAAGCGCCACATTGCGCCCACCGAGCCGGATTTCAGGTTAAAGCTGCGATCGACGCCGCTGATGGGCTCACGCTTCACGTTCTCGAAGCGCGCCCCCGCGTTCACGCGCACAGGACCGAAGTCCTTTTCCTCGACGATGAAGCCGGCATGCGAGGTCGAATGCGTGACCGGCACGGTGTCCGGACCGCCATCGGCGCTCAGTGCCGAGAAGTGCGTGTTCTCGGTCTGCATGCCGAAGGTGCCGTGCCAGCCAAACAAGGGCTGGTGCGCCAGCTCGATGCGGGTTTCCAGCGCGCGGTTGGTGAAGCGGGTCACCGGCGCGTTATCGTCACCCAGTTCCGCGTGCTTGTAGTCGGTGTAGCCAGCCTTCAGGCGCACGGACTCGAAACCGGCAAAGGGCTGCTTGATCAGGGAATCGAAGTCGTAGCGCGTCTGCTTCTGGTCGATCTTCGAGCCTTCATCGCTCGGGATACCGTACACGTTCTTCAGCGTGGAGACGGAAAAGCCCGCATAA
>DASWYX010000539.1:0-7039 GCA_036404755.1 Pseudoduganella sp. | reverse complement strand
TGCTGAATGCCCTCAACGCCCTGCAAACCCCGGACAAGCCGTTCACCGTCGAGGTGGTTGACGTGGATGCGGATGAAGCGCTGGTGGCGAAGTATGATGAGCTGGTGCCGGTGCTGTATGGCGACCTGAACGAGCCGGAACTGTGCCACTATTTCCTGGACGAAGAAAAAGTCCGTGCCGTGTTGTCGAAATAATTAATATTTAAACATTATTTCACCCCCGTTACCTCAGAAATCGGGCTTTCCCCTCTGAAATCCGGTAAAATGCCGGGGATTATCCTTGCATCGATTGTTACAAAAGGCGCTCGCCCGGGCGCTTTTTTGCTATAGCTCGCTTTGAATTTTTAATGAACAACATTCGCAATTTCTCCATCATCGCCCACATTGACCACGGCAAGTCCACGCTGGCAGACCGCATTATCCAGCTGTGCGGCGGCTTGTCCGACCGCGAGATGGAAGCGCAGGTGCTCGACTCGATGGACCTGGAGCGTGAGCGCGGCATCACCATCAAGGCCCAGACCGCAGCCCTGAAATACAAGGCGCGCAACGGCGAGATCTACAACCTGAACCTGATCGATACTCCCGGTCACGTCGACTTCTCCTACGAGGTGAGCCGCTCGCTGTCCGCCTGCGAAGGCGCGCTGCTGGTGGTGGACGCCTCGCAGGGCGTGGAAGCGCAAACCGTGGCCAACTGCTACACCGCGCTGGACCTCGGCGTGGAAGTGGTGCCGGTGCTGAACAAGATCGACCTGCCGAACGCGGACCCGCCTTCCGCCATCGCGGAAATCGAAGACGTGATCGGCATTGAAGCGGGCGACGCCGTCCACTGCTCGGCCAAGACCGGCCTGGGCGTGGAAGACGTGCTCGAATCCATCATCGCCAAGGTGCCGCCGCCGAAGGGCGACCCGGAAGCGCCGCTGCAGGCACTGATCATCGACTCCTGGTATGACGCCTATGTGGGCGTAGTGATGCTGGTGCGCGTGGTGAACGGCACCATGCGTCCGAAGGAAAAGATCCGCCTGATGGCCACCGACTCGGTGCAGCTGGTGGAAGACATCGGCATCTTCTCGCCGCGTTCCGTGTCCCTGCCCGAGCTGTCCGCCGGCCAGGTGGGCTTCGTGATCGCCGGCATCAAGGAACTGAAGGCCGCCCGCGTGGGCGATACCATCACCTCCGTCGCCAAGCCGGCGCCCGAACCGCTGCCAGGCTTCAAGGAAGTGCAGCCGCAGGTGTTCGCCGGCCTGTTCCCAGTGGAAGCCAACCAGTACGACGCGCTGCGCGACTCGCTGGAAAAGCTGAAACTGAACGACGCCGCGCTGCAGTACGAGCCGGAAGTGTCGCAGGCGCTGGGCTTCGGCTTCCGCTGCGGCTTCCTCGGCCTGCTGCACATGGAAATCGTGCAGGAGCGCCTGGAGCGTGAATTCGATATGGACCTGATCACCACGGCGCCAACCGTGGTGTATGAGGTCGAGCGCCGCGACGGCAGCGTGATCTACGTCGACAACCCGTCGCGCATGCCCGAGCCGAGCCACATCAACGAAGTGCGCGAGCCGATCGTGACGGTCAACCTGTACATGCCGCAGGAGTACGTGGGTTCCGTGATCACCCTGTGTATCGCCAAGCGCGGCATCCAGATGGACATGAGCTACCACGGCCGCCAGGTCAAGCTGGTCTACGAAATCCCGATGGCCGAGATCGTGCTGGACTTCTTCGACAAGCTGAAGTCCACCTCGCGCGGCTATGCGTCGATGGACTACGAGTTCAAGGAAAACCGCGCCGCCGACGTGGTCAAGGTCGACATGCTGATCAACGGCGAAAAGGTCGATGCGCTGGCCATCATCGTGCACCGCGCCAACGCGCCTTACCGCGGCCGCGCCGTGGCGGCCAAGATGCGCGAATTGATCCCGCGCCAGATGTTCGACGTGGCGATCCAGGCCGCGATCGGCTCCAACATCATCTCGCGTGAAAACGTGAAGGCGATGCGCAAGAACGTGCTGGCCAAGTGCTACGGCGGCGACATCACGCGTAAGAAGAAACTGCTGGAGAAGCAGAAAGCAGGTAAGAAGCGCATGAAGCAAGTGGGCTCCGTGGAGATCCCGCAAGAGGCATTCCTGGCAATCCTTCAAGTGGAAGAGAAATGACACTGCAATCCATCCTGGGCAATTTCGCACTGATCCTTTTCGTCCTGATGGTGGTCACCGGTGTCATCTGGTGCCTCGATGTGTTCTACCTGGCCAAGCAGCGCCGCCTCGCCGCCGACAAGGCGCTGGCGGACTACGACGCCCACACGGCGCGCCTGACGGCCGACGGCATCAAGACCGATGCCACCACCAGCAAGCGCGCGCAGATCGAGTCAGCGCTGCTGCGCCAGCCGACCTGGATCGAATACTCGGGCAGCTTCTTCCCCGTGATTGCCCTGGTATTCTTCCTGCGCTCCTTCCTGTGGGAGCCGTTCAAGATCCCGTCCTCGTCGATGGTGCCGACCCTGCTGGTGGGCGACCTCATCCTCGTGAACAAATACACCTACGGTATCCGTCTGCCGATCATCAACAAGAAGATCGTGCAGATCAATGATCCGCAGCGTGGCGATGTAATGGTGTTCAAATATCCCCAGGATATGAGCCAGGATTACATCAAACGGGTGATTGGTGTGCCCGGTGATAAAATCACCTATGAAAACAAGAAGTTAACCGTCAACGGCCAGGCCGTCAGCTACACCCCGCTGGATGACTACCTGGACGATGAAAGTCTTGTTTACAAAAAGCAATTCACCGAGAACCTGAACGGCGTCGCCCATCGCATCCTGAACGACGAGCGCGCACCGACGCTGAACCTGGCCGAGGTGAAGGAGTTTCCGCAGCACGAAGCTTGCACGTATAACTATGAAGGCTTTACGTGCGTGGTTCCGGCAGGAAACTACTTTATGATGGGCGATAACCGGGATAACAGTGCCGACAGCCGCTATTGGGGCTTCGTGCCGGACAAGAACATCGTCGGCAAGGCATTCTTCGTGTGGATGAACACGAGCCTGGGCAATATCAAGCGCATCGGCAGTATTCATTAATTAATGCACTTCTAGCGGGGAGAGTGGATTTATGCAAGTAAAGGGACTGAAGCAGCAGGCCGGCATTTCGCTGGTGGGTCTGATCGTGGTTCTGGCGATTCTCGGTTTCATTGGCGTGATCGCCATGAAAATCGTGCCGACCTATAGCGAATACCGTGCGATCAACTCCGCCATCGTGAAGGCCAAGTCGGCCGGCGATTCGGTGAAGGCCATCCAGGATTCCTTCGACCGCAGCGCGGAAGTGAACTACATCAGTACCCTGCATGGCCGCGACCTGATCATCGAGCGCGTGAACGGCGAAATGGAAGTGAGCTTCGCTTATGAAAAGAAGATCCCGCTGTTCGGCCCCGCAAGCCTGCTGCTGGAATATGCGGGTTCCACGTCCAAGAATGGACCACCAGTTAAAAACGACCAATAAGACACAATGAAATTAGAGTTATTGCAAACCAAATTAGGCTACACGTTCAAGGATGCCGGGTTGCTCCAGCAGGCCTTGACGCACCGTAGCCATAGCAGTTTGCATAACGAACGCCTGGAATTCCTGGGCGACTCCATCTTGAACTGCGTGGTCGCCAACATCCTCTACGAACGCTATAACGCGATCGACGAAGGCGACCTGTCGCGGCTGCGCGCCAACCTGGTCAAGCAGCAGTCGCTGTATGAAATCGCCCAGAAGCTGGAACTCTCGCAATTCCTGCGCCTGGGCGAGGGCGAGCTGAAATCGGGCGGCTTCCGCCGTCCTTCCATCCTGGCCGACACCCTGGAAGCCCTGCTGGGCGCGGTGTTCCTCGATGGCGGTTTCGATGCCGCCAGCAAGGCGATCCGCTCCTTCTACATCCCCATCCTGGACACGGTTGATCCGCAAACCCTGGGCAAGGACGCGAAAACCCTGCTGCAGGAATTCCTGCAGTCGAAGAAGATCTCCCTGCCGACCTATAACGTGGTGGCTACCCACGGCGCCGCGCACAGCCAGGAATTCGAGATCGAATGCCTGGTGCCCAAGCTCGGCATCCAGGTTTATGGCCGTGGCGGCAGCCGCCGCGCCGGCGAACAGGCAGCGGCCAAGCTGGCGCTCGAAGTGGCCGAACAGGCGCTGCAAAAGTCGCCATCCTCCACGCGCAAGTCCAAGCCGCGCGCCACGCAGCTGAAGCTGGCGGGCATCGCCACGGTCCAGAGTGACCAGCCGGCGGAAAAAAAGCTGGCAAAACAGTAATCAAAGAGTCCGTATCATGACGAATGCACCCACTCCCGCCGGTTTCCGCTGCGGTTATATCGCCATCGTTGGCCGCCCGAATGTGGGCAAGTCGACCCTGATGAACACCCTGATCGGCGCCAAGGTCAGCATCACCTCGCGCAAGGCGCAGACCACGCGCCACCGCATCACCGGCATCCAGACCCTGAGCGATGCCCAGTTCATTTACGTGGACACGCCAGGCTTCCAGACCCGCCACTCGAATGCGCTGAACAAGACGCTGAACAAGACGGTCACCAACACCCTCGATTCCTCCGACGTGATCCTGTTCATCGTGGAAGCGGGCACCTTCGGCCAGGCCGACCAGCAAGTGCTGGACCTGCTGCCGAAGACCGTGCCGGTGGTCCTGGTCATCAACAAGTCCGACCGCGTGAAGGACAAGGCCGTGCTGATGCCCTTCGCCCAGCAGGTCGCCGAGAAGTTCAGCTTTGCCGCCATCGTGCCGGTCAGCGCCAAGCTGCGCTTCCAGCTGGACGGCCTGCAGAACGAGATCAAGCGCTTCCTGCCCGAGAATGATCCGATCTTCGGCGAGGACGACATCACCGACCGCAGCGAGAAATTCCTGGCGTCCGAAATCGTGCGCGAGAAGCTGTTCCGCTTCGTGGGCGACGAACTGCCTTACACCTCGACCGTGCTGATCGAGAAGTTCGAACAGGAAGGCAATCTGCGCCGCATCTTCGCCGCCATCCTGGTCGAGCGCGACTCGCACAAGTCCATGATTATCGGGAACAAGGGCGCGCGCCTGAAGGAAGTCAGCAGCCAGGCCCGCCTGGACATGGAAAAGCTGTTCGGCGGCCCGGTCTACCTCGAGATCTGGGTCAAGGTGAAATCCGGCTGGGCTGACAACGAGGCAGGCCTGCGCGCCTACGGCTACGAATAATGTCCTCTGTAGCAGCCGAGCCAGTCGCAGCGCCGTCCCAGCGGCGGCGGTCGGCTGCGCAGGAACGCACGGTCGGCACGCGCGTGCAGGGCCAGCCCGCCTTCGTGCTGCACAGCTACCCGTACAAGGAAACCAGCCTCATTGTCGACCTGTTCACGCGCGATTTCGGCCGCGTGGCCCTGATCGCCAAGGGCGCCAAGCGTCCGCATTCGCAGTTGCGGGGCGTGCTGCAAACCTTCCAGCCCCTTTCCGCCAGCTGGACCGGCAAGAACGAGCTGCGCACCCTGACCGATGCCGAGTGGGTCGGCGGCATGCTGCCCCTGGAGCGCACGGCGCTGCTGTGCGGCTTCTACCTCAACGAACTGCTGGTCAAGCTGACCGCGCGCGACGATGCCCATCCGGCATTGTTCGATCACTACGTGTCCACGCTCAACCAGCTGGCGCACAATGAACCTGCGCCCATCGTCTTGCGCAAATTCGAAATGGCCTTACTTAGGGCTACGGGCGTGGCGGCCGACCTCACGCGCTGCCTGGACACGCGCGAAAAAGTCCTGCCCGGGTTACATTATGTGGTGGATCCCGAACGCGGTCCGCGTGCCGAACGCCCCGGCGACAACGCCCCGCGCGTGCTGGGCCAGACACTGCTGGACATGGACTGCGAGGATTACCACGACGCCGCCACGCAAGCGCAAAGCAAGCAGCTGATGCGCTTCCTGCTGGCTCACCATTTGGGTGGCGCGCCGCTGAATACGCGCCAGATTCTGATCGACCTGATGCAACTGTAAAAAGAACATGAGCTTCCTGCACCCAACCGGCCCGGTGATCGACCTGGGCGTCAATATCGACCACGTCGCCACGCTGCGCAATGCCCGCGGCACGACGTATCCGGACCCGATCCGCGCCGCACTGCTGGCCGAGCAGGCCGGCGCCGACTGCATCACGCTGCACCTGCGCGAAGACCGCCGTCACATCAAGGATGCGGACGTGATCGCAATGGCGCCGCAGCTGATCACGCGCATGAACCTGGAAGCGGCCGTGACGCAGGAAATGATCGACTTCGCCTGCCGCATCAAGCCGGCGGACGTGTGCCTGGTGCCGGAAAAGCGCACCGAGGTGACTACCGAGGGCGGCCTGGACGTGATCCGCTACCACAAGGAAGTCGCCGCCGCCGTCAAGCAGTTGCAAGGGGAGGGCATTCGCGTCTCCATCTTCATCGACGCCGACGAAGACCAGATTGCCGCCGCCGCCGACGTGGGTGCGCCCGTGATCGAGCTGCACACCGGCGCCTATGCCGACGCCGAAGGCGAGGCGCAACTGGCCGAACTGGAACGCGTGAAGAACGGCGTGCGCTGGGGCGTGGCCAAAGGGCTGAAGGTCAATGCCGGCCACGGCCTGCATTACACCAATGTGCAGGCGATTGCCGCCATTCCGGAGATCGCGGAACTGAACATCGGCCACGCCATCGTCGCCCACTCGATCTACGCCGGCTGGGAAAACGCCGTGCGCGAAATGAAGGCCATCATGGTCTCGACCCGCCTGGGAGCAAAATGATCTTCGGGATCGGCACCGACGTCTGCAAGGTCCCGCGCATCGCCGCCGCGCTCGAGCGCAGCGGCGAGCGCTTCGCACGTAAGATACTCGGGCCGGACGAACTGAAGGTCTATCATGAGCGCTGCGAGCGCAATCCCGTGCGCGGCGTGCGCTATGCGGCCACGCGCTTCGCGGCCAAGGAAGCCTTCTCCAAGGCGCTGGGCCTGGGCCTAACGCCGCCGATGTCCTGGCACACGGCTCAGATGCTGAATGCCGACAAGGGAAAACCAGTGATAGTCTGCAGCGGCGCGCTG
>DASWYX010000538.1:0-10631 GCA_036404755.1 Pseudoduganella sp. | reverse complement strand
ACAGGCTGCGTCCACGATCTCCGCCTGATGCTGGGACTCGCCCAGCCAGCGCAGCAATACATTGCCGCCCAGCGACACGCCGCAAGCGTAGAACTTTCCGGTGGCGCGCGGATGGAGGCGGCCGAGAATCCAGTCGACTTCTTCCACGTCGCCGGAATGGTAGAAACGCGGTGCGATATTCGCTTCACCGGAGCAGCCGCGGAAATGCGGCACGGCGCCCGACCAGCCGCGACGCACGAGCTCTGCCATCAGAGCGCGTGAGTAGTGGCTGTCGGACGAGCCTTCGAGGCCATGGAACAGCACCACGAAGGGTTTCCCTTCCTGTCCATCGACAAAATCGACGTCGACGAAATCGGCATCCGGCGTGTCCCAGCGTTCACGGCGGAAGTGCACGGCCGGCTTGGCCATGCAGGTGGCGGGATAGATAGTCTGCAGATGGCCGCTGGGCAGCCAGATGGGGGCGATGTAGTTCATGATGCGTCTTCGCGGGCTTGTGACCCGCCTTACGTCTAGTGCAACACTTGAGCGCGTGTATCGACCGGTGCCGGTCCTGGCGCTACAGACACATGATGCAACACAATGCGCCAACCCTTCGGTGTCTTGACGTACACATTGGTAGCAATAAGGTGCTGGGGATCGCCAGTTTTTGCGGTCACGCCTTCAATTACAGTATGCACTGAACTCATCAGGTTGTGCGTTTCGTGCAGTTCGGTAGGCGAAATATGCAGGCCCCCGTGCTCTAAAAGCAACTGCCACGATTCGCGGATGGCGGCGTGGCCAATCAGGCGCGGGCCACCCGGATGAATGCAGACGATTTCCTCATCGTCCGCCCACAGCGCCATCAGGGCATCGAGATCCGCCCGGTTCATCGCGTCATAGAAAGCTGCTTCGACTTCTTTGGCGCTGCCGATCTGGTGCTTGCGTACCATGGGGGCTCCGGGCGGTGGGGAGATTAGTGATGGCCGACTTCGGTGCCTGGCTTCAGGCGGTACTGGGTGCCGCAGTATGGGCATTTCGCTTCGCCGTGCTTGAAGTCGAGGAATACGCGCGGGTGGGACGACCACAGCGGCATGGCCGGATTCGGGCAGTATGCCGGCAGGTCTTTGCCATCGAGTTCGACTGGGGCTTGGGCGTTGCTCATCTTCTAATGCTCCGGGGATAAAAAGCACGATTTTAATGCATTCGCGCAGGGAGAAGGATTCGCCGGTAAAATGTCGTCTCTTTGTAATGTTTCTGCCAGCGAAGGAGTTCCTTGTGTGGCAATCCGATCACATGAGCGATTCCGACCGCGAACCCGACATCGCAGCCTATCATGAGCCGTCGTGGCGTGCCGGCGTGAAAGATGGCATGCCGACACTGTTCGGCATCCTGGCCTGGGGGCTGGTGGTGGGCGTGGCGATGGTCAAGTCCGGGCTCACGGTGCCGCAGGCGCTGGGCATGACGCTGATGGTGTTTGCCGGGTCCGCCCAGCTGGCGTCTCTGCCGCTGATTGCCGCCGGCGCGCCGATCTGGGTGGTCTTCCTGACCGCCTTCGTGGTCAATCTCCGTTTCGTTATCTTTGCCGCCTTGCTGGCGCCGCAATTTGCGCGGCTGCCGCTGCGGCAGCGTTTCTTCCTGGGCTATGCGGCGGGGGATATGACGGTCGCCATTTACCTGCAGAAGTTCCCGACGGAGAAGCCGGAAGTGGGGAAGGTGTCTTATCTCAAGGGCCTGCTGTACCCGAACTGGGCGGCCTGGCAGGTCGGTTCGATTGCCGGCGTGCTGCTGGGAAGCACGGTGCCCACCGAATGGGGGCTGGGCTTTGCCGGCACGCTGGCCATTATCGGTATTGCGGTGCCGATGGTGACAACGCGGCCGGCCTTGTGCGGCGTGCTGGTGTCCGGCGTGGTCGCGGTCGCCGCGGCCGGCTTGCCGTATAAGCTCGGGCTGCTCGTTGCCGTGCTGCTCGGTATGCTGACGGCGATGGCCGTCGAAAGCCTGCAGGGCAGGGAGGTCGTGAAGCATGTCTGACCTGGAAATCTGGCTGACCATTATTGCGCTGGCGTGCGCGACGGCTGCCACGCGCAGCTCGTTCTGGGTGATCGGCGAGCACGTGTCCATCCCGACGCGGGTGCAGGGCATGCTGCGCTACGCGCCTTCCTGCGCGCTGGCTGCCATCATCGGCCCCGACCTGCTGCTCGACCCTGCCGGCACGGTCCATCTTGGCGTGCACAACTACAAGCTCATCGCCGGCATCGCCGCCGGCGGCTACTACCTGGTGCGCAAGAGCATGCTCGAAACCATTATCTTCGGCATGCTCGCCTACACCGCGCTCCGCCTGCTGCTGCCCAGCTGAGCCCCGCCTTTCGCTTGCGCCTCCGCAAAGTGCTGGCACCGCAGCGCGCTGGCGAGGCTATATGGCGTGCCGACGAAAGTACTCATGCAGTCAGTAAAGCGAAACTTGGCACGCTTTCCGGGCGATTTCATGTTTCAACTGACTGCAGGCGAATGGGAGGTCATGAGGTCCTCGACTTCAAATTCAAATTTGAGGTCACACGGTGTGACCTCAAATCCGGATTCGAAGTCCGGTGGCAGAAGGCATAGTCCGCATGTATTCACAGAACAGGGCGTGGCGATGCGTCGTCCGTGTTGCGGAGCGAGCAGGCGATTGCGGTGAATGTGGAGATCATGCGGGCGTTCGTGCGCCTGCGGGCGCTTATTGCTTCCAATGCGGAGTTGGCGCGGCGGCTGGATGAACTGGAGCGCAAGGCGCTTGAGCAATCGGAGTTCGAAGAGGCGGTGCGGGAAAAGTTCCGCGAGGTGTTCGTCGTGACCGATGATGGTACGCCAAGTGCTTGATTAGTTAATAACTAACGGTCGTGCGGCGCTGGCATTCAGGTAAAATAGCGGTCTTTCCAACAAATTCGTCCCCTCGTATAGCCATGCTGAATTTCAA
Organism: Pseudoduganella sp.; assembly: GCA_036404755.1. Taxonomy (GTDB): domain Bacteria; phylum Pseudomonadota; class Gammaproteobacteria; order Burkholderiales; family Burkholderiaceae_D; genus Rugamonas. Next base: position 7,696 of record DASWYX010000538.1, on the reverse strand, counting down.
ACGTCTGGAGGACCTGGCCGCGCAGAGTGCGCTGCAGGGCAAGCGTGTATTCATCCGCGCCGATCTGAACGTGCCGCAGGATGATGCCGGCAATATCACCGAAGATACGCGCATCCGCGCTTCCGTGCCCGGCATCCAGATGGCGCTCAAGGGTGGCGCTGCAGTGATGGTCACCTCGCACCTGGGCCGTCCGACTGAAGGCGAATTCAAGCCGGAAGACAGCCTGCAGCCGGTGGCCAAGCGCCTGTCCGAGTTGCTGGGCCAGGACGTGAAGCTGGTGCAGAACTGGGTGGACGGCGTGGAAGTCGCGCCCGGCCAGGTCGTGCTGCTGGAAAACTGCCGCGTCAACAAGGGCGAAAAGAAGAATTCCGATGAGCTGGCCCAGAAGATGGCCAAGCTATGCGATGTGTACGTGAACGACGCGTTCGGCACCGCGCACCGCGCCGAAGCCACCACCCACGGCATCGCCAAGTACGCACCGGTGGCCGCGGCCGGCCCGCTGCTGGCCGCCGAGCTGGACGCGCTGGGCAAGGCCCTGGGCGCACCGGCCCGTCCGCTGCTGGCCATCGTGGCCGGCTCGAAAGTCTCGACCAAGCTGTCCATCCTGAAATCGCTGGCCGACAAGGTCGATAACCTGATCGTCGGCGGCGGCATCGCCATCACCTTCATGCTGGCCGCCGGCCTGAAGATCGGCAAGTCGCTGGCCGAAGCCGACCTGGTCGCGGAAGCGAAAGCCATCATCGACCTGATGGCATCCCGCGGCGCGCAAGTGCCGATCCCGGAAGACGTGGTCTGCGCCAAGGAGTTCTCGCCAACCGCCGCCGCCACCGTGAAAGCCGTGGCGGACGTCGCCGATGACGACATGATCCTGGACATTGGCCCGAAAACCGCGGCCAAGCTGGCCGAGCAGATCAAGTCCGCCGGCACTATCGTGTGGAACGGCCCGGTCGGCGTGTTCGAATTCGACCAGTTCGGCGAAGGCACCAAGACCCTGGCGATGGCGATTGCCGGCTCCAAGGGCTTCTCGATCGCCGGTGGTGGCGACACCCTGGCTGCGATTGCAAAATACGACATCACCGATAAAATCGGCTATATCTCTACCGGCGGCGGCGCCTTCCTTGAATTCCTGGAAGGCAAGACGCTGCCAGCAGTGGAAATCCTGGCGCAACGCGCCCAGCAGTAAAGGCAAAAGGCGCTCGCAAAGCGCCTTTTTTACTCTCACCGCTCATCATCAAGGAACCCGCTAATGTCCCGTGGCACCAAGATCGTTTCCACAATCGGCCCCGCTTCCAATGACCTGAATGTCCTGATCCGCATGATCAAGGCGGGTACGGACGTGGTTCGCCTGAACTTCTCGCATGGCAAGGCGCAGGATCATATCGACCGCGCCAACCTGGTACGCCAGGCCGCCGCCGAATGCGGCCGGGAAGTAGCGATCATGGCCGACATGCAGGGCCCAAAGATCCGCGTCGGCAAGTTCGAGAACAACAAGGTCGAACTGAACAACGGCGACAAGTTCATCCTCGACGCGAAGTGGGGCGAGAATGGTGAACTGGGCAACCAGGAGCGCGTGGGCCTCGACTACAAGAACCTGCCGAACGACCTGAAGCCGAACGATGTGCTGCTGCTCAACGACGGCCTGATCGTGCTGACCGTGGACAAGATCGTCAACCACGAGATCTATACGACGGTGAAGATCGGCGGCGAGCTGTCCAACAACAAGGGCATCAACCGCCAGGGCGGCGGCCTGACCGCCCCGGCCCTGACCGCCAAGGACATGGAAGACATCAAGACCGCGATGTCCTTCCAGGCCGACTACCTGGCCATCTCCTTCCCGAAAAACGCGACCGACATGGAAATGGCGCGTCAGCTGGCCAATATCGCCGGCGAGCCGTGGGGCCACAAGCCTATGCTGATCGCCAAGATCGAGCGCGCTGAGGCGATCCCGGCCCTGCAGGAAATCCTGAACGCCTCCGACGGCATCATGGTGGCGCGCGGCGACCTGGCCGTGGAAGTGGGCAACGCCGCCGTGCCGGCGCTGCAGAAGCGCATGATCAAGATGGCGCGCGAGTCGAACAAGCTGGCCATCACCGCGACTCAGATGATGGAGTCGATGATCTTCAACGCCGTGCCGACCCGCGCCGAAGTGTCCGACGTGGCGAACGCCGTGCTGGACGGCACCGACGCCGTGATGACGTCCGCCGAAACCGCCTCCGGCAAGTACCCGGTCGAGACCGTCGAAATGATGGCTGCGATCTGCGTGGAAGCCGAGCAATCCGAATACAACAAGCTGGACGCCGATTTCCTGAATGTGCGCTTCACCCGCATCGACCAGTCGATCGCCTACGGCGCCCTGTTTACCGCCCACCACCTGCGCGTGAAGGCCATCGTGGCCCTGACCGAATCCGGTTCCACCGCGCTGTGGATGAGCCGCCACAATATCGACACGCCGATTGTCGCGCTGACCCCCAGCACTACCACCCAGCGCAAGGCTGCGCTCTACCGTAACGTGCGCTCCTACGAGCTGACGCAGGATGCGCCGACCGATGTCGTGTTGCGCGCCGCGGAAGATCTGCTCGTGCAGAAGGGGATTGCCAAAAAGGGCGATATGATTGTGGTGACCTGGGGCGCGCCAATGGGCAAGGTCGGCGGCACGAACGCGCTGCGCATCGTCAAGGTGGGCGAATTCACGCACCGCGCCGAGCAGGCGCGATAAGCGAAAGATTTTTTTATTGATTGGAGTACACCATGTCTCTCGTATCCATGCGTCAACTGCTGGACCACGCCGCTGAACACGGCTACGGCATTCCGGCATTCAACGTCAACAACCTGGAACAGGTGCAGGCCATCATGGCCGCCGCCGACGCTCTGAACAGCCCGGTGATCATGCAGGCTTCGGCCGGCGCCCGCAAATATGCCGGCGAAGCCTTCCTGCGCCACCTGATCGACGCAGCCGTGGAAGCTTACCCGCACATCCCGGTGGTGATGCACCAGGACCACGGCCAGTCGCCGGCCGTCTGCATGGCCGCGATCCGTTCCGGCTTCACCTCGGTGATGATGGACGGCTCGCTGCAGGCTGACGGCAAGTCCGTTGCTTCCTACGAATACAACGTCGACGTGTCGAAGGAAGTGGTGAAGTTCGCCCACTCCATCGGCGTAACGGTGGAAGCGGAACTGGGCGTGCTCGGTTCCCTGGAAACCATGAAGGGCGACAAGGAAGACGGCCACGGCGCCGAAGGCACCATGACCCGCGAGCAGCTGCTGACCGACGTGGCACAGGCCGCCGACTTCGTGCAGAAGACCCAGTGCGACGCACTGGCCATCGCCATCGGCACCTCGCACGGCGCCTACAAGTTCACCCGCAAGCCGACCGGCGACATCCTGGCGATCGACCGCATCAAGGAAATCCACGCCCGCATTCCGAACACCCACCTGGTAATGCACGGTTCTTCGTCCGTGCCGCAGGAACTGCTGGCCATCATCCGCGAATTCGGCGGCGACATGAAGGAAACCTACGGCGTGCCGGTGGAAGAGATCCAGGAAGGCATCCGTCACGGCGTGCGCAAGATCAATATCGATACCGATATCCGCCTGGCCATGACCGCTGCGATCCGCAAGTTCATGTTCGAGAACCCGTCCAAGTTCGACCCGCGCGATTACCTGAAGCCGGCCCGCGCCGCTGCCGAGGAAGTCGTTAAGGCGCGCCTGCAGGCGTTCGGCTGCGAAGGCCGCGCTTCGCAGATCAAGCCGGTGCCGCTGGAGAAGATGGCAGAGCGTTATAAGGCCGGAGAACTGGCTCAGATCGTTAAGTAAAACCTAGACCCTGGGTCAGACCTGAGGGTCTGACCCTGACACGCGGCCGCCGCCGGCCTTGGGTCTGACCCTTGGGTCTGACCCGATTTTAGGTTCTGACCCGGTTTTAGGTTCTGACCCGATTTCAGGGTTCAACAAATCAAGATTTCCCCCGCTATGAACAGCCTTTACAAGTCCACTATCAAATCCCTCCCGCTGCTGGGCCACGGCAAGGTCCGCGACAACTACGCCGTTGGCGACGACAAGATCCTGATCGTCACCACCGACCGCCTGTCGGCTTTCGACGTCGTGATGAACGAGCCTATTCCCGGCAAGGGCATGGTCCTGAACCAGATGAGCGATTTCTGGTTCGAAAAACTGGGCCACATCGTGCCGAACCACCTGACCGGCGTGGCGCCGGAATCCGTGGTGGCGCCCGAGGAAGTGGACCAGGTCAAGGGGCGCGCCGTCGTCGCCAAGCGCCTCAAGCCGATCCTGGTCGAGGCGGTGGTGCGCGGCTACATCATCGGCTCCGGCTGGAAGGATTACCAGGCCACCGGTTCCATCTGCGGCATCAAGCTGCCGGAAGGCCTGCAGCAGGCCGACAAGCTGCCGCAGCCGATCTTCACGCCGGCCGCCAAGGCCGACCTGGGCGAACACGACGAAAACATCAGCTTCGAAGACATGGAACAGCGCATCGGCGCCGAACTGGCCGCCAAGATCCGCGACGTGGCGATCAAGCTGTACACCACCGCCGCCGACTATGCCGCCACCCGCGGCATCATCATCGCCGACACGAAGTTCGAGTTCGGCCTGGATGACAACGGCGTACTGCACCTGATGGATGAAGTGCTGACGGCCGACTCCTCGCGCTTCTGGCCTGCCGACTCCTACCGGCCGGGCATCTCGCCGCCGTCCTACGACAAGCAGTTCGTGCGCGACTACCTGGAAACGCTGAAGGACTGGAACAAGTCCCCGCCGGCGCCAGCCCTGCCGGCCGAGGTGATCGAAAAGACCCAGGCCAAGTACTTCGAAGCCATCGAACGCCTGACCGGCGAGAAACTGAAGGTATGAGTATGGCGGACCAGAACAAGCCGCTGGTCGGCGTGATCATGGGCTCGTCCTCGGACTGGGACGTGATGCAGAACGCCGTGGCCATCCTCAAGCAGTTCGGCGTGCCCTTCGAGGCGCAGGTGATCTCCGCCCACCGCATGCCGGACGAGATGTACGCGTATGCGAAGAGCGCCCGTGAGCGCGGCCTGCGCGCCATCATCGCCGGCGCCGGTGGCGCTGCCCACCTGCCGGGCATGGTCGCGGCCATGACCATCGTGCCGGTGCTGGGCGTGCCCGTGCCGTCGAAATACCTGCGTGGCGAGGATTCGCTGCTGTCCATCGTCCAGATGCCGAAGGGCGTGCCGGTGTCCACCTTCGCCATCGGCGAAGCGGGCGCCGCCAACGCGGCCCTGACCGCGGTGGCCATCATCGCCACCACCGACGATGCGCTGGCTGCCAAGCTGTCCGATTTCCGCGCCCAGCAAACCGCCGCCGCACAGGCGATGAAACTGCCACTTGAATAAATGAGTAATGCAACCAACCCACCAGCGTGGCTGGGTGTGATGGGCGGCGGCCAGCTTGGCCGCATGTTCGCCCACGCCGCGCAAAGCCTGGGCTACAGCGTCGCCGTGCTGGAACCGTCCGACGATTGCCCTGCCGGCCAGGCCGCCAATCGCCTGATCAACGCGGGCTATAGCGATGCCGACGGCCTCGATGCGCTGGCCGCGCAATGCGTGGCCGTGACCACCGAGTTCGAGAACGTGCCGGCCGACAGCCTGTCGCGCCTGGCGCAAACCGTGTTCGTCGCGCCCAACGCGCACGGCGTGTCCGTGGCGCAGGACCGCATCGCCGAGAAGAGCTTCTTCGTGGCGAGCGCGCCGAAGTCCGGCGTGATGCCGGCGCCGCACAAGGTGATCGCCTCGCAGGACGACATCGATGCAATCCCTGACGACCTGCTGCCCGGCATCCTGAAAACGGTGCGCATGGGCTATGACGGCAAGGGCCAGGTGCGTGTGAAGTCGCGTGAAGACGTGCGCGCCGCTTTTGAGTCCATGGGCCAGGTCACCTGCCTGCTGGAGAAAATGCTGCCGCTGGCGTATGAAGTATCCGTGCTGACTGCGCGCGGCGCGGACGGCGCCTCCGTGGTCTATCCGATCGCCGAGAACGTGCACCGCGACGGCATCCTGTTCACCACCACCGTGCCGGGTCCGAACGTCTCCGCCGACTGCGCGCGCAAGGCGCAGGATGCGGCGCAGGCCATCGTGGCGGAACTGGGCTATGTGGGCGTGCTGTGCATCGAATTCTTCGTGCTGGCCGACGGTTCGCTGGTCGTCAATGAAATGGCGCCGCGCCCGCACAACAGCGGCCATTACACGATCGATGCCTGCGTCACCAGCCAGTTCGCGCAGCAGGTGCGCGCCATGGCCCGCCTGCCGCTGGGCGATGTGCGCCAGCACTCGCCGGCCGTGATGCTGAACATCCTCGGCGATGTGTGGTTCGACGGCGATACGCAGCGTGAACCGGCCTGGGACCGGATCCTGGCCCTGCCGGGCGCCAACCTGCACCTGTACGGCAAGGAAGAACCGCGCCGTGCCCGCAAGATGGGCCACCTGACCTTCGTGGCGCCCACGCTGGCGGAAGCGCAGCAGCAACTGAACGCGGCCTGCGCCATCCTGGGTATCGCGCCATGACCGGTCAGTCCGAAGCCATCGCCGCCGCAGCCGCGTCGCTGGAGGCGGGCGAGCTGGTGGCATTCCCAACCGAGACTGTCTACGGTCTTGGTGCGGACGCGGAAAACCCGGCGGCCGTGGCGCGCATCTATGCCGCCAAGGGCCGCCCGCAGGACCATCCGGTGATCGTGCACGTCGCCCCCGGCGCCGATCTCGATTACTGGGTGACGGATGTGCCTACCGAAGCGCGCCAGCTGGCGCAAGCCTTCTGGCCCGGCCCTCTGACGCTGATCCTGAAGCGCAACGCCCATATTCCGGACGCCGTTTCCGGCGGCCAGGATACCGTCGGCATCCGCTGCCCCTCGCATCCGGTGGCGATCGCGCTGCTGTCCGCCTTCAAGGGCGGCAAGGGTGGCGTGGCGGCGCCGTCGGCCAACAAGTTCGGCAACGTGAGCCCGACCACGGCGCAGCACGTGAAAGACGAATTCGCCGGCGAAGTTGGCGCCGGCATGGCGGTGGCGGCGGTGCTGGATGGCGGCAACAGCCAGGTCGGCATCGAATCGACCATTCTCGATCTCTCACGCCTCGCTACGCATGGCCCGGTGCTGCTGCGTCCCGGTCACATCTCCTCTCAGCAGATTGCGGACGTGATTGGCGCCATGCCGCAGTCGCCCGACCAGACCGCGCCGCGCGCATCCGGCACGCTGGAATCGCATTACGCGCCGAAAGCGCCCGTTGCGCTGTTGCCAACTCGCGACATTCCGGACACGGTTTCCGCGCTTGCCGCCCGTGGCCGCAGAGTGGCCTTGATCCACTACACGCCAATTGCAGCAAGCGAGCCCTATGTTGCGCTCCCCGATGAGCCAAAGGGGTATGCTTATGGTGTGTATGCCGCGCTGCGTGCGATGGACCAGGAACAGGTTGATCTGATCCTGGTGGAAACGCCGCCGCAGGATGCGCAATGGGCGGGCGTCAACGACCGCCTGCGCCGCGCCGCCTTCGGTTCCGCCGGCATTATCGAGCGTTTCCTGACGCCGTAAGCACGGAGGTGCATCCAGCCTCCGGCGCATTGCGCATGGAGGCTGTGATGCAACGTCTACGACTACTCGCAGCAACGCTTGCGGCTATCGTCGCCGCCGCGCCGGCACTGGCGCAGCAGAAGACAGAGCAGCCGCCCCTTT